>JBGTAO010000481.1:0-5792 GCA_041749835.1 Gemmata sp.
CTCAAGGTTCGCATTGGTCGCAGCGATCAAGCGGACATCCGATTGCACAGTCTCGGTGCCACCGACACGCTCGAAGCGCTGCTCCTGCATCAGGCGGAGGATCTTCGCCTGGGTCAACGGTGACATTTCCCCGATTTCGTCCAGGAATATCGTGCCCCCATGACATTGCTCAAACTTCCCAATTCTCTTACGGTCCGCACCTGTGAAAGCACCCTTCTCATGCCCGAACAGTTCGCTTTCGAGGAGTTGCTCCGGGATTGCGGCACAGTTGATCGCCAGGAAGGGTTTCTCTGCGCGATGTGAGTGTTGATAGATAGCCCGGGCCACGAGCTCTTTGCCCGTTCCACTCTCACCTCGAATGAGCACGGTAACGCTTTGTCGCGTAACCCGCCCTACGGCCTTGTACACTTCTTGCATGGCAGGGCAACGACCCAAGAGCAAGTCAGCAACAGCCGGTACTGGTTCAACCTCGGGCATCGCTGCAGGTGTGCGCATCAAGGCAGCGGATTGGATCGCACGATCGATGAGCTTCCGCAGGTCGGCGAGTTCGAGCGGCTTGAGGAGGTATTCGTAAACCCCCTCTTTCATCGCTTCGATCGCCAAGTCGGTCGTGCCATGACCTGTTATCAGCAACACGGGTACTCGCGCATCAAGTGTGTGGATTTTCCGAAATATTTCGAGGCCGGTCGCATCGGGTAAATGCACATCGAGCACCACAACATCGGGCGGATCTGTCGAGAAAACCGCGAGCGCTTCGGCAGCGGTAGTTGCTGAGATCACAGTTAAACTCTGACCAAAGGCTCTTTGGAAGGCATGGCGGATCGCGGGTTCGTCATCGACAACCAAAAGCCTTGCCATCACGATTGCTCCTGACTCGGTTCACGATCGAGTGGTAGCCGCACGAAAAAGCTCGCCCCGCCGCTCGGTCGATTCGCGGCATCGAGTGTTCCACCGTGATCTTCAACTATCCGGCGACTGATCACCAGACCGAGACCGAGCCCTGTGTCTTTGCTACTCGCGAACGCTTGAAACAATCGTGGGATCATGGCGATCGGGATTCCCGAGCCGGTGTCGGATACTTCTACTTCGACCCAGCGAACGACTTGCTTGGCACCGAGAATCAACGTACCGCCGTTTGGCATTTCATCGAGCGAGTTCAACACTAAATTCACGAAGACTTGCTGAAGTTGGCCCGCATCGGCGGTGAGGAAAATGGGGCGGGGTGTGGTCAGATTGAGTTGCACCCGTTGTTTGTCGGCACGCCCACGGATCAGCCCCAAGACCGCTTCGAAGATCGACACCAGATCGATCAATCGGTGTTCGGGTTGGGGTGGCCTGGCAAAATCGAGGAACGTTTGCAACGATCGCTCCATGCGACGGACCTCAGATTCAATGATGCCAAGGTCTTCGGGCGTCAGTTGAGCGGAATCGCCTTCCAGTCCAGCTTGCACCAACATCTTGATCGAAGTCAGTGGGTTGCGCAGCTCATGCCCGACCCCAGCAGCCAGTTGACCGACCGCTGCCAACTGCTCCGCCCGAGTAATTTCGCGTTCGCGGTCATGCAGTTGAAGTACGACAACTTCGATCCGCTCACTCAGCTCGTCGAGTTCTTCATGCAGCCCACCGAAGCCACCAGCCGCCGTGAGTACGATCTCGGGTTGTTCAGGACCAAGCTTTCCCGCCGCATCCCGGATTTGAACCTGGAGCCGCCGAATCGACTGAGTGAGTAGGCGTGCAACTCCATAGCCAAAGACGATTCCGGCAATCCCACCCAGCGTCCCGACAACCGCCATTCCACGGGCGAGTTGACTGAGAACCCGTTCATGTTGTGTCGTGGTCTCATCAACAAGATGGTCGTTGTATGCTTCGATTTCACGACAGGGGAACAGTACATTGACTTCGAGAAACTGAGTCGCTGCAGCCACGTGATTGCTGTGTTCTGGATCGAGCTTCGGCGGGAGTGTCTGCCACATTTCCAGGTACTTAAGAAAGCCCGAATCGAGTTTCGCGGCGAGTTCCACCTCAACGGTATGATTTGCGAATCGACGGATTTCCGAAAGATTTCCCTGAGCACGAGCGTGCAGGTCTGCCACTTCTTCGACATGATGCGTTTCGAGAGCGATGAGCGTATTTAGGTTCCCACGTAAATCGGATGCAGCTCTGCGACTGGAAACGTTCTCGCGAAGCACATTGGTGATCGCTGTTTGCTGATGAAATAACGAGATCGCGGTGAATGCGGAGAGTGCTACAAGGCATAGGGTGCCGATTGCCACCGGACCAAGAAACCGCCAGCGGAAGCCATTCATGAGAACCACCTGCCCCCGAATACGACTGGTTGCCATACTGTCAGACTGGCCGCGCTGCTACCACCGCATGGGCTCACCTGGCTACGGTTTAGTGGAAAGTGCTCGATAAGCTCGCTGGCACGTCGGTTGCTACGACAACTTGCTTCCCGAAAAGACACGAGGCCGCCTGTGGTAGTTTCGGACCTGCATCGTAGTAATGGCATACCCGAATCCGTGGTTGACCAACGCACTCGTCTATTGACCGCGCTTGAGCATGCGGTGCATCTCCTGCCAGCGCAGGGTCCGATCACGGTCTTCATTCACCATAATACGCTCCATGCGTTTGAGCACCTGCCCTTCCATCAGGCAGTGATCGAAGGTGGCATCACCTTCGGCTGCGAACCATATCTCACCGAGACACGTTATCGAGAAGCGCTCAGTAAAGGCCGAATCCGCTTTGCTGATCTTCAAACGGTACTAGCCGAGGATCTGGGCTCCGCAGCTGCCGAACCGATCGCTTCGCTCAATACTCGGCTCGAACTCCGGCTCACGCAACTACAGTACGCCCTCACAAATGGTCCGGAAGATGAACTCCGTTGGTTCATGGCGGAAAATGAATCGCTGAGCAAGTTCCGCCCCGATGCGGCATCTCGGCGGGGTCCACTGATCGCCGAGACGCGACGCTGGGTCATGCGCGATCTCCGTGGGCGGAATGGAACCAATCCTGCTTGGGTGCAGAAACTCTTCAAGCAATACCCCGTTGCCGAGATCGAGGCGTGGACCGATGAGCAATGGGAATCCTTCACACTTGAAAGCCTCTGGGAACTGTGCCGGATCGGTGTCAACCAGTCGCCGATCCGCAGATCGCTCCTTCAAGAACGAGTCCGGCATCGCGATTACTTGCTGGCCGTTTGCGGGATTGATATCGACCTGTGGGTTCACGATCTCTTGATTCGGTTCACCGCAGCTTACCTCGATCAAGGGCTTTCGCAATGGCCTCTCATTGATCGCGATCAACCGTACCTCCAAGCATTCTGTGGACTCTACGCTCGACCAGGCGGCCCACCCGATCGGTGGCTTCGCGGGCTCTCAGCAGAAGTGTCCAAGGTGCTCGCTGCGAAAACCAAACCGCTCGATTCCATCCTGGTGTCGCTTCGGATTCTTGGAGTACCCCAACCGGAATGGGAATCGTACCTGTCCGCGACATTGCTGGCGCTACGAGGTTGGGGCGGGATTGTGCAACAAGTCGAGATTCGTCCGGATCGCGTGGCACGTCCCGTACTGCAGGAAACGCTCGTGGGGTATGTTGCTGTTCGCTTGATCCTGGAACGGCTTGCTCTGGCCTATGCTTCTCAAGAAGCACTGAATTATCGTGGATCACTTGCGGAGTTACGGGGCACTCTCAAGTCACAACTCCCGCCGACTCGCCGGCCCTCACTCGACGAGCGTGCGTTCCCAGTTTTTCAGATGGCACAGTTGCTTGGATGGACTCCGGCCGATCTGAATCGGTTATCTGTAGGCGATTGGTCTGAGCTCGCGCGAGAAGTACATGGATTCACGGAGATCGGTCGGCGACGTGTGTTCCACATCGCATACGAACGTCGGTTTCGGGAACAATGCCTGGATGCCTTTGCACTCCATGCGCCCCAAGAACCTAAGGCGATCCGGTTTCAACTGATTACGTGCTTGGATGAACGTGAAGAATCGTTTCGCCGCCACACGGAGGAAGTTGCACCAGACTGCGAAACGTTTGGGGCTGCCGGATTTTTTGCGGTACCCATGTACTATCGAGGTGTCACGGATGCCCATTTTGTTCCACTCTGCCCGATTGTCATGACTCCACAACACTGGGTGGAGGAATTACCAGACGACAGCGTCGAGGATGTCCACCGACGTGTCAAATCGGCTCGCCGATTGTTAGCCGCGACTGCTCACCGAGCCCACCTGGGTACCCGAACATTTGCACTCGGTGCGTTGATCACGGCAGCTGTGGGTCTGTTTGCCTCGATTCCGCTGGTGCTACGCACACTCTTCCCACGGCTCGCCGCGCGACTTCGTGGGAGTATCGGTCGTTTTGTCACACCCCCACGCACGCGGCTGAAACTGGAGCGCAGCCCGGAATGTGGCCCTGCACCAAAGGCCGGCCATATCGGATTCACTGTCGAGGAAATGGCGACCCAGGCCGAGCGGTTGCTTCGGGATATCGGTCTGACCAAACGGTTTGCCCGATTGGTGTTCGTGTTCGGACATGGCTCAAATAGTCTTAACAATCCGCATAAATCGGCCTACGATTGCGGCGCGTGCGGCGGAAGCCCGGGCGTGCCCAATGGTCGGGCGATCGCGGCGATTCTGAACGATACCCGTGTGCGGGATCGGCTTACTGCACGGGGAATCGCAATACCAGCCGACACCCGGTTCGTGGGTGGCTACCACAATACCTGCGACGATTCCGTTGCCCTGTTCGACCTGGATCGAATTCCCGACACCCATCGTGTCGAGGTCGAATCTGCGTGGAACGATTTTGAACTGGTATGCGATCGGAATGCACACGAACGGTGCCGGCGGTTCATGTCGGCTCCATTAACGATATCGCCGTCCGAGGCTCGGCGTCATGTCGAGGGGAGAAGTGAAGACCTGGCGCAAACCCGGCCAGAATTGGGGCACGCTACAAATGCAATCTGCCACGTTGGGCGTCGGTCACGAACGCGCGGGCTGTACCTCGATCGCCGGGCGTTTCTCACTGCGTATGACCCGACAATCGATGACGAGGACGGCACAATCCTGGCACGTACCATGGCCGCGGTTTTTCCCGTGTGTGGCGGCATTAACCTCGAATATTACTTCTCCCATGTCGATTCCGCTGGCTACGGGTGTTCGACCAAGCTTCCTCACAACATCACATCACTCCTGGGAGTCATGGATGGTGCCGCGAGTGATATGCGAACGGGGCTGCCCTGGCAGATGGTGGAGATCCATGAGCCGGTGCGGTTGCTGATCGTGTGTGAAACGACTCCAGAAATCATGTGGAAGGTGTTGAACGGAAACCCGTTGGGCCGCACCATGACCGAGAACGGGTGGGTCCAGCTCGCAGTCCAATCACCGACGGATAACCGCTTGATGGTGTTCGAGAACGGCACGTTCCGTCCCTACGTGCCAACCACGACTCATTTACCAAGTGCAGCCGTGTCCGCGGACTGGTACCGCGGCTGGCGCGAGCACCTGGAGTTCGCCGAAATCTTCCCCGTGAAGGAGGCCAATCATGCCTGACGCTGGCCAACTCACGCTTCTGCTGGGAACTATTGCAATCATCGCGCCATTTGGGCTGGTAGCGCTACTGGGCTTACCATCACTGGTCGGGATGCCCCTGACCGAGCGTGCCACGGATCGGGCGTGTCGAGCGCTAATTGCAATTGGTCTGCTCGCCATGCTTGGGGTTCTGGGTTTCATGCTCGGAACCGGTGAACGACACATCGTCATCAACTTGGGGAATCTGGTTTCAATCCCGCA
>JBGTAO010000482.1:0-11697 GCA_041749835.1 Gemmata sp.
AGTGGGATGCGTTGGGGTGAAACGGGCGCGGATGCGGTTTGCCACCTCCGCGCCTTGTTCCGCAGCGAGAAATGCCAGTGGGACGCCTACTGGGGCACCCTTGCCGCCTGATTCCCACCGACACTAAAGACGCTCACCCGGTGCATTCCATGAGCGACCGCGATCTCTTTTTGACCGCGCTCGAGATCGATGACCTTGAACAACGAGCGCAATTCCTGATTGAGCAGTGTGGTGCCGATCACGAACTCCGTGCCCGCGTGGAAGCGCTGCTGGTGGAGCACAACCGGGCTGTGGAGCACGCTGGCACCGCGAACGTGGGCGAATTGGGCGACCCGGGCGCGACTTCAGACGGAGGGACCGCGGAGTTGCCACGACGGGAAGAGCACACCAGTGGGGTGATCGCCGGGAAGTACGCGCTGGTCGAAATGATCGGCGAAGGTGGCATGGGGTCGGTGTGGCGGGCCAAGCAGACGGAGCCGGTGAAGCGATTTGTCGCGGTGAAGCTGATCAAAGCGGGGATGGATTCGCGGCAAGTGCTGGCCCGCTTCGAGGCGGAGCGGCAAGCGCTGGCCCTGATGGATCACCCGAACATCGCCAAGGTGCTCGACGGCGGTTTACACGAACACCGGCCATTCTTCGTGATGGAACTGGTCAAGGGTGTGCCGATCACCGAGTACTGCGACGCAAACCGGCTGACACCGCAACAACGGCTCGAACTGTTCGTGCCGGTGTGTAACGCGATTCAGCATGCCCACCAGAAAGGGATCATCCACCGCGACATCAAGCCCTCGAACGTGTTGGTCGCGTTGTACGACGACAAGCCGGTGGTGAAGGTGATCGACTTCGGCGTGGCCAAGGCAACCGGTGCCGCGCTGACCGAGCAGACGATCGATACCGGGATCGGTGGCATTGTCGGCACGCCGCAGTACATGAGCCCGGAGCAAGCGACGTTTAACAACCTGGACATTGACACGCGGAGCGACGTGTACGCCCTCGGCGTGCTGCTGTATGAACTGCTCACGGGTACGCCGCCATTTTCCGGGAAGGAGCTACAGAAGAAGGGCCAGTTGGAAATCCTCCGGGTGGTACGCGAGGAGGAACCACCGCGGCCAAGCACCAAGCTGAGCACGGCCGATGCGTTGCCGAGCATCTCGGCCAATCGGGGCACAGAGCCGAAGAAGCTCACGGGCCTGTTGCGCAACGAACTGGACTGGATTGTGATGAAGTCGCTGGAGAAGGACCGTACCCGGCGTTACGCGACGGCCAATGGCTTCGCCGCCGACGTGCAACGCTACTTGGCGGGCGAGGCGGTGCTGGCCCACCCGCCGAGCCGCGGGTATCGCATCAAGAAGTTCGTGAAGCGAAACAAGGGGCAGGTGCTCGCCGCGAGCCTGGTGTTCTTCGCCTTGCTCGCGGGCATCGTGGGGACAACGCTGGGCTTGATCGAGGCCCGTCGGCAACGCGATGTCGCCGACAAGGCACGAAAGGCCGAGGAAGTCCAACGGCAGGTAGCCGAAGCGCAAAGTCGTCGAGCCTCGACGGTCGCCCGCTTCTTGACCGAAACGCTCGGCGGTGCCGCACCCGCTGTCGCGCGGGGCCGCGATACCACGCTCCTCCGGGACATGGTCACTGGCGCAGTGCAACGGCTCGACCAAAATGAACTGGCCGATAACCCGGAAGCCGAGATCGAGTTGCGGTTGACGGTCGGTAAGGTCTTTCGCGATCTGGCCGATTACCCACAGGCGGAGCATCATTTCCGCCGGGCCGTCGCTCTGGCTGCTGCGACCCATGGCCCGGCAGATCCGCGGACCAGCGCGGTCGAGATTGACCTCGTAAGCACGCTCTTCTCGGCAGGTCGCTATCCGGAATGTCTAGCGCTGGCCGAAAAGGTGCGCGAAGTCTGTGTTCAGCGCGGCGAGGCAGAGTGCGATCTGATGGCTCAGGCCTGGTCGGTCATCGGCTCGTCCAAGATGAACGCCGCAGGTGGCTGGACGGCCGAGGCCCAGGAAGCCTCTGACAGGGCGGTCGCGATCGGGCGGCAAGTCTACTCGAAGAGCGATCCCAAACTGGGTTTTCTCCTTCGTCAATCTGCCGCGTTGTATTATGCCCATTCGGCATACACCGAAGCCTTGCCCCTTGCACAGGAGGCATACGACATCTACCGTGCGTCAGGCGGCGCGCAGAATTCGAGCACGATCTACACCGGGTGCACCCTGGCCGACTGCCAACTTGCGATCGTCGATTTCGCCGCCGCAGAAAAGCTGATGACGCAATCTCTCCCGGACGCCGAGGCGGTTTACGGGCCGGATCACCCGGCTGTCGCCAACGTTCTCTGGAGGCTGGGGACAGCAATCTCTAACCGGGGAGATGCGCAGTCCGCCGAGAAACTCCACTCTCGTTGCATGGAGATCCGCCGCGCGACCCACAAGGGGCCGCACAAGGATGTCGCCACGGCACTTTCTAGTTTGGCCGAAGACCGGGTTCTTCTGGGCAACCCGGCTTCCGCTGAACCGCTGTTTCGCGAAGCCGTGGAGATGCGGCGAACACTCTTCGGCCCGGCAAGCAAGGCTGTCGCCTCGGCGCTGACTGAGCTGGGGTCTTGCCTCCGCATGTTGAACCGGCTGGACGAAGCCGAGAAGACACTCAACGAGGCATTGGAGACGTATCGCGTCACAATGTCCGGCGCCGAGAACCACCCAGAGGTACTTTTCGAACTGGCCATGATCGCTCAGGCCAAACGGAACTTCCCCCGAGCGATCGATTTGTTCGGGCAGATCGTCGAGATCAATCGGCGGAGGTACGGCCCGAGCCACATGACAGTGGCGCGGACTTTGGCCAACAGCGGGTCACCCAAGTTCCTGAGCGGCGATGTTGCCGGTGCCGAGGCAGACTATCGCGAGGCGCAGACCATCGCTCGCAAAGCCGGCCCGACCCACCCGACTGCCGTTCTTTGCCTCAGGCAACTCCAGTTCTTGCTGGAGATGCGTGACGACTGGGCCGGGGCCGAACCGCTTGGGCGGGAAGCCGTCGAGGTCCAGCGCATGCTTGTCGGGGTGAATCACCCGCAATACGCATCCGCACTCATCCGACTTGGCAACAACCTGGTAAGCCAAAAGAAGTACGACGAAGCCACAACGGTCATTCGCAAAGGTCTGGTTATCCGCGAGAAAGCGCTACCCGATTCCTGGTTGACGTTCAACACCCAGTCGATTCTTGGCGGGGTGCTGCTGCGCCAGAAGAAGTACGCTGAGGCCGAGCCGCTGCTGGTGAAGGGCTACGAAGGGACGAAGGCCCGCGAGAAGACCATTCCGCGGGGAG
Source organism: Gemmata sp. (assembly GCA_041749835.1). GTDB lineage: Bacteria > Planctomycetota > Planctomycetia > Gemmatales > Gemmataceae > Gemmata. The sequence continues at coordinate 3,319 of JBGTAO010000482.1, forward strand.
GCGAGACCCGCATCCCCGAAGCGCTCGACCGGTTGATCGAGCTTTACACCGCCACCGAGAAGCCGGACGAGGTGCAGAAGTACCTTGAATTGCGCACCAAGTACCCCGAACTCGCCCCGACACCACGACCCAAGAAGTGATCGCGCTGGTGGAATGCCGTGCGAGCTTTGGACCACCTGTGAGGTACCGTCTGGCGTGAAACCCCACTACCAGACGGGCTCGGTCGCATACTGTGGGTCAGTCGTCGTTCAGAATCGTCCCGATCCCGCGGCTCTTCTCGAAGATCGTGGTACCACTGGCATCGCTCAGGTCCAGGAAGAACGTCTCCGTTAGTTCGGGCTTCTTATCACCCTTCACGACGATGGTGATCGTTTTGGTCGTCTCACCGGGTGCGAAGGTGATTGTGCCCGACTTGGCGACGTAGTCGCTGTTGCTGGTTTTGGCGGTGCCGTTGACGGTGCTGAACGAGAGCGTCACCGGTTGATCGGAGGCTACGGACAGTGAGACCGTGAACACAAAGAGTGTGTTCTGGCCCCTCCGACCTTCGGCCAAGGTCACGTCGCTGATGCTGACACGCAGTTCGTCGTCCACGATCGTACCCACACCCTGAGCGTCGGCAATTGTCGCCTGGCTCGGGTTACTCAGGTTGACGAAGAATGTCTCGTTGGGCTCAGCCACAGTGTCGCCGTTGATGAAGACGGAGATGGTCTTGCTGGTCTCGCCCGGGGCGAAGGTCAGCGTGCCGCTTGTGCTCTGGTAATCGGTGCCAGCCGTGGCGCTCCCGTTTGCGGTGGAGTAAGCGACCGTGATCGATTCGGTGCTGGCGTTCGAGAGTGTGACCGTGAACACGGCGGTACTGGTCCCGCTGTTGCCTTCCGTTCGCGTGACGTCAGAGATGGCGATTGTGGGCAGTGGTGTGAAATCGGCAGCAACCGTCCAGAGTTCCATACCGTGAATGCCATCGTTTGCCGCGAAGAACAACTCATCATTCGCTTCGATGAAACCACCGTAGCCGGTGATATCATTCATGACGAGCACAGTGCCAGCTTCGGTGCCGTCGCTCTTCCACAGTGCCGTTCCGTCCGCCGTATACGCCGTGAAGAGGAGCGTGCCGTCAACGTTGGTTAGATTCTGGGGACTGGAACTGTTGGGAAAATCATAGTAGCCACCGTAGTAACCGTAGTAACGAGTGCTGCCAGAATAGATATCTTTGACCAGAGTGGTGCCGGCCTCGGTGCCATCACTGGTCCACAACTCGGCTCCGTGAAGCCCGTCGTAGGCGGTGAAAAAGAGTCTGTCGTTCACACTGGTCATGTTCGAGAAAGAATATGGCAGGGAACTGACCAGGACGGTACCGGCTTCGGTCCCGTCGCTCTTCCAGAGATTCGATCCGTTAGTGGTGCTGGTGGCGGTGAAGAAGAGCGTCCCGTTGACATCGGTCATGTTGCGGGGCGACGAACTAAAGGGGTAGTAGCCGGAGTACCATGCGGAGCCGCCCGGAGCAAGGTCTTTGACCAGGGTAGCACCGCCGACCGTGCCATCGCTCTTCCAGAGTTCGGACCCATGCACGCCGTCGTTGGCCGAGAAGAACACGGTGCCGTTCCACTCAAACATGGAACTGGGGTAAGCGCCAAGACTGTTGGTGTTCACATCCTTGACCAGCGTCGTGCCGTTGGCTGTCCCGTCGCTCTTCCAGAGCTCTCTGCCGTGTGCCTTGTCGAAAGCCTGGAAGAAGACTGACCCATTCACGTTCGCAAGCATCGTTGGTGATGAGCCGTTGATACCCGGGGCGATATCCTTGACCAGCACGGTGCCGGCTTCGGTCCCATTGCTCTTCCAGAGTTCGCTCCCATTCGCGCCATCGTCCGCCGCGAAGTAGAGCGTGCCATTCACATCGGTGAGCCACAATTGATTGGACCATGAGGAGCCGTTGCTGATTTCCTTGAGCAGGACGGTGCCACCCGCCGTGCCATTACTCTTCCAGAGGGCGGGGCTACCCGTCGTGGAGCTGAAGTTCGGAGCGACGAAGTAAAGTGTCCCGTTGACATTCGTGAGTTGGCTGGGGTACGTCCCACCGCTCCCGGCGGGGGTATCGGTCACCATTGTTGTGCCGGTGGCCGTTCCGTCGCTCTTCCAGAGGGTCTGCCCGTGAGAGTTATCGCTGGCAACAAAGAAGAGCGTACCGTTCACGTTGGTCAGTTCGCTGGGGTACGACCCCGTGCCAGCACTGGTTTGGATGTTCTTCACCATCACGGTACTGGCACTGGTGCCAGTGCTCTTCCACAACTCCCAACCGCTCGAGTTGGTATAAGCCGTGAAGTAAAGCGTGCCGTTCACGTTGGTCAGACCAGTGGGGTACGAGCCGACGTTCTTCCCGGTCTGGATGTCCTTGACCAACACGGTGCCGGCGCTGGTACCGTTGCTCTTCCACAGTTCGTGGCCCGTGGTGTTGTTGGCCGCGGTGAAGTAGAGCGTGCCGTTCACGTTGGTGAGTGCAGTGGGGTTCGAGCTCTGAGTGGCATTGGTATTGATATTCTTGACGAGCGTGGTGCCCGCGGCGGTGACATCGCTCTTCCATAACTCGATTCCGTTCGTACCGTCGGTTGCTGTGAAGAAAAGCGTCGTGTTGACAGCCGTCAAGTTCGCCGGGGCCGAGCTTGCTTGACCAGCAACGATATCCTTGACGAGTGTCGTGCCGGCGGCGGTGCCATTACTCTTCCACAATTCGACCCCGTGAATGCCATCATCGGCGATGAAGTACGTTGTCGAACCAATCGTCACCATCTGCGAAGGATTTGAGGAGATGGTGTTGGCGTTGATGTCCTGGACCATCGTCGGCATTCCCGACGGAACCGTGCGATCTTCGACTGCCTCCAGGTTGAGGATGCTCCGCGGCACACTTCGGTTCCAAGACCGCTTGCGCGGAGTTCCCCGGAACACAGATTGGACACAGCGACGCCAGAATGAGTTTCGCATGCCATCACTCCTGATGTCCGTAACGACAAGCGACTCCCGATCCAGGGGCGGAGAGAACACCTCTCGCCCTTACGTTCCGTTTCACAGATCCTGCAGTTGAGCCGGCGCAGTCCAAATTGGTGCGATCCCATCGAGATGGGGATACGGACCCGAAAGCACCGGACAGCGAACCCCGGGTAAGACTTGGATGTCGAAGATCTCCTCGACACCAGAGATGAACTCAAGATGGGCCACCAACCGGCCGCTGCCCAGATCCACCACACCGACACCGCACTTCAAGTCGCGCCGGCGTGCCGCGATTGGCATCCCGCCAAAGGTCGAGGTCTCGCGGATCTTGGAAAGACCGATGAAGGCGTAGCGGTCATGGATGGCCAGGCCGCGCGTGTAACCGGGCAGTTCTGCCACCGTCTCCGCCTGGCCGTTCCGGGGATCGATCTGAACGAGGTGCCCGACTCCGGAGTGCAGTACCCAAATTCGCCCCTGATGAACACGCGGGGAATGCGGCATGGCGAAGCCGCGGGCCACCGTCTGGCCGCTGCTCACATCGATCAGGCAACCGCTGGTACTCTTGTTCGCGCGCCAGCTTTGCGGCGTGTCGGTTTCGGCGAGGGCAGTCACATACTGAGGTTTGCCGTCGGCCATCGCCAGGCCATTCAAGTGGCGGCGATCTCCGGCCGCCAGCGCTGTGATGAACGGCGGTTTCCAGCGCGGGACGAAACTGTGTTGGCTGTCAAGCGTACAGAGACAACTGAACGAAGTGTTGACCAGCCAAAGATCGTCGCCCGACCAGGCCAGTTCGTGTGCCTGCACCTCGCCGGTGAAGTGGGACGATCGCGCCAGGAAGCAGGCATCGTATCGGCCGACCGGTTCCACCTGTGCGGCGAGTTCCGGGGCACTGCGGAGAAACCAGACCTGGGCGCGGGTGCCAACGGCGATGCAATCGGGCCGTACCGCCAACCCCATGACTCGCTCGAAGTTGTGGTACGCAAGCGTGAGTTCACCCTGCGCAACACCAACCGCCACGACCTTCCTGGCCTGATAAGTGGAGACCAGAAGGGAACCCCCAACTGACTCAGCAGCGCCGGCAACGTCCGCGAGAACTCGTGCCGCACTTCACGAATCGCCGGTTGGGACGGATCGCTCTCGGCGGTGCCGTTACTGGCATCGGTTTGAGGTTCCAGACCGATCGGATTCATGCGGTCCCCAATACCTCGGGATATCTGCTTCACTCCGTCGCTGTAAGCTTGCTGGCAAGTAGCTCAGAGAGTCAGGGTGATCCCGTCACTCGTGCCGTTACAGGGATGGAACTGAGTCATCAGTCACACACAGCAAGCGTTCGGTTCATCTCGAACGTGTATCCGCGACTTCAACAATTCGTCTCCGGCACACGGGTGGAACTATGCGGAGACCTGAAGATCGTGCACTGCACCGAGCCCAAGTAAAGTTAAGAGGCTCATATTTTCATGAGCCTAACAGTAGGCTGATCGCTAACGCAATCGCCAACAATTGCGATTGTTGCGCAGTGCAGCGTTAGCGAGGCAAAGCTGAGGGTTCGCCAGGATCGTATCCGGTGAATAGACAAACCGTGTGCAGCGATACCGCTTGGCAAGAACCCGGCGCGTGAACGCTCACGGTTTGCCGGGCAGCAACCGCCTACAACTTCGAGAGATCCAGCATGCGCATTGCACTTGTTCAACAAGCCGTGGGCTTGAACAAAGCCGAGAACCGGGAGCGAGCACTTGCGGCAATCAAAGAGGCTGCGAGTCGCGGGGCCGAAGTGGTGGCGTTCGCGGAGCTGGCGTTCGAGCCGTTCTACCCGTGCAAACCTGCCAGTGGCGATGCGGCGCTGCTTGCGGAACCGATTCCGGGACCAACCACCGACGCGCTGTGCGAGGTGGCGAAGCGTCTGGGAATTGTGATCGTGGCCAACCTGTTCGAGTGCGCTGGCCCACACTGCTACGACACCTCGCCCGTGATCGACGCCGATGGCACGCTTCTGGGCCGCACACGGATGATTCACATCACCGAATACGAAGGCTTCCACGAGCAAAGCTATTACACACCGGGCGACACCGATGTCCCGGTCTATCAGACCCGCGCCGGCCGAATCGGTGTGGCCATCTGCTACGATCGCCACTTCCCCGAGGTCATGCGGGCACTGGCACTCGGTGGGGCCGACCTGGTGATCGTTCCCCAGGCGGGAACGGTTGGCGAGTGGCCCGAGGGACTTTACGAGGCGGAAATGCGTGTGGCCGCGTTCCAGAATGGGTACTTCGTGGCGCTCTGTAACCGGGTTGGCCGCGAGGGAACGTTGGAGTTCGCAGGGGAATCGTTCGTGTGCGGCCCGGATGGCGTTGTGCTGGCACGCGCTGCCACGGGCCAGGATGAAGTGTTGATGGTCGATCTCGATCCGGCTGCGTGCGAACGATCGCATGCCCGCCAATTGTTCCTGAAGCACCGTCGGCCCGAACTCTACGCGGCCTGGCTCAAGAGTTCCGCAACTCCGAGGTAGAATACGACCTGCTACTTGTCCTTCGGTGGGTCTTCGGCCAGCAGATCGTCAAGCGATTGCGTCAACTTCTTGTAGCCGTCGTCGCCGAACTCACCTTCCCAGCGGTAGCGCACCGTACCGGCTTTGTCGACCAAGTACGCACAAGGCCAGTAGCGGTTGCCCCAGGCATCCCAGTTTTTATGGTCGTTATCCACGGCCACGGCGTAAGTGAGCTTGTTCTTGGTCATCCGCTGTTTGATTCGGTCCACGTCTTTCTCCGCGGCCAACTCCGGCGTGTGAATGCCGACGATGAGTAGGTTCTTGTTTTCTTTGTAGCGGTCTTGCCAGGCTCGGTAGTGCGGGTAGTTGTTCACGCAGTTGTTGCAACCGTTCGTCCAGAAGTGAACAACGACGACCTTGCCCTTTTGATCGGCTAGCTTCAATGGCTTGGTGTTGACCCAATCCGTGACACCGGTCAGTTCGGGTGCGAGAATCGCCTTCGATTTGTCGTCGGCAGCAGTAAGGTTGGGAGCGCTTCGTCCGCGGTCGCTTGCGACCCACAACGTCACCGCAAGGAGCCCGAATCCGATACTCAGTTTGTATGGCATTGCTGTACTCCCGTGTAAGAGCGCTGATTCCGCCCGGCAAACCACAGACAGACGACTCCCGCCGCGAACGCTTGCAACATGGGGAGGTCTGTTTTGGTAGCGACTGTATAGCCGACACGCTTGAACCAGACCGCGCGATACTCCTCGGAAACCCCGGCGAGCCAGCCTGTCAAGTCGGTGTTAATGACGATAGCCGCTGTTGCGATTGCCACTATCACCAGTCCCGTGCCGAGCGCACGCAATACCCCCGTGGGCAACCCCGTGGCCGCGTGAACTAGCGCGCCGAAGACCACGATCCAGAAGAGGTGCATTGCGATCAGCGCTGGTAGTGGAGGCAGGCAGCCCCAAACCCCGCACAGTGTTCGCCGTAATCTCCGGGGATCGCCGCTAATGCCAGGACGGCTACCGCCGCTGTAAGCCAGCCGATGGCGGCGAACAATGGCCCACGAGCAGCATGCCAGCGACACCCGTTCGCGCACGCCACACGCGGTGCTCCACTAGGTGCGGGCGTGACTTCGGTCACTTCTGTCATGGCAATCCTTGGTGTCATTTCGCAGTCCGAGCAACTACCTGCACGACCATGCCCGCCAGAGCCAGACGGGCAAGTGTTCATCTGGTATAGCCTGGTATAGAGCAGGAGTGGCGGGTTCCTTTCACCGCTTCCGCAAGTGTGTTCGGAACCTCTCAAACGGGCTGTCCGCTTTGATTCGAGCTTCTCACGGAGAAGCAGGTTCAAGCGATGAACCCGGGCCGCTGTGCTGGGAAGGCGGTGCGGTGGAAGTCGGAGAATGGGGGGAGTATAGCATCAATAGAGTTCTTCGATCACCTGACCATGCGGTAAGACACTGATGGGGCGGCCATTGTTCAGGTACTGCGTTTCGGGATCGACCCCCAGGTGCTTGTAGACCGTGGCCAACACATCTTGCGGAGACTTGGGATTGGCCTTGGGGAAGGCTCCATTCGAATCGGATTCGCCAATCACTCGCCCGCCTTTCACACCACCGCCGGCCAGCACGCCACTGAAGACATTCGGGTAGTGGTCGCGGCCCGCATTGCCGTTGACGCGAGGCGTTCGGCCGAATTCGCCCCAGGCCACCACCAACGTGCTTTCCAGTAGCCCACGGTTCTCCAGGTCTTCGATGAGCGCCGTGAAGGCTTGATCCCACCGAGGAAGGAACCCCTCGCGCAGCGATTCGAAGCCCTTGACGTGCGTATCCCACCAGCGGAGATCGACAGTCACGAGGCGCACGCCGGCCTCGACGAGACGACGGGCCAGCAGCATCCGTTGAGCCCAGTTCGGAGCGCCACACCGGTCCGAGGCTTTCGGATCGTATGCGGGCATGAAGCCGTATCGCTCGCGGAGTTTGTGCGGTTCTTGTTCGAGGTCGAAGGCATCGCGGGCGGCTCGCGAGGTGAGGATTTCCCACGCCTTGGCCTGGAACTTGTCGGTGGCATCGAGTTGGCCCGAGCGGTCGGCATCGCGGCGCAAGGTGTCGAAGTTCTTGAGCAGCCCCTTACGGTCGCCCACTTTCTCAAGTGTCACGCCGGCGGCCAGTTGGAAGTTCGGTAACCTAAATGGGCCAGCGTTCGCGGGGTCGGCCTGTGTTTCAAACGGCTGATGTGCTACCCCCAGGTAAGCCGAGCCGGTGCCCGGGACCATGCGAGGAATCATCACGTAAGTTGGTAGCGATGGGTTGAGATGGCCCAGTTGCTTGGAGACGATCGAACCCACCGAAGGATGCACATTTTCATCGGGGTTCGGGCCAGGGTTATACCCGGTGAAGCAAATCTGATCGCCTGTCGAGTGGCCGGCATCGTGATGGTGCAGGCTGCGGACAATCGACCATTTGTCCATCATCCGTGCGGATTTCGGTAGCTGATCACTCAACCGAATTCCGGTCACATTGGTGGGGATGACACCGAATTCGCCGCGAATCTCTGCGGGGGCGTCCGGCTTCGGGTCCCACATGTCGTGATGGCTGGGGCCACCGCGCATCCAGAGGATGATGACGTTCTTGACCGATGCGAGCGAACCACCCTCGCCGGCAGCCACGCCACGACCGCGCAGCAATTCCGCAAGGCTCAGCCCACTGGCACCCAGGATGCCGGCCTTCACGAAGCTTCGTCGATCGGGCCGAGCCAAGGTGTGACGGAACTCAGCACAGGTGCGAGATGGCATAAAGTGCTCAAGGCGGGGAGAATCGGTCGCTTCGGCAGGCTGAAACCTAACTACTGCAACCTACCACAGCGTGACTGCCAGTACCACCACGAAAGCCCCAGGGTCTTTCAAAGTTATAGCGTTGT
>JBGTAO010000483.1:0-14047 GCA_041749835.1 Gemmata sp.
CGATGCCCGCTTCTACCGCAAACGCGCCGTCGCCCGGTTGTGGTGCGACTTCCCCTGGCGCGCACCGCTCAGCGAAGAAGAAGGCGAACTGACGGATCAAATCGCCAATGACCTCGCTACCGCGTTCAAGCTCGATCCTTCTTCCGAACTGCCGTGGGCCGAATGGCTCGAACTGTTGAGCATCATCGAAACCGACGCAACGGGTGAACAATTCTGCGTCACCCCCAAGGACACGGTACTCAGTATCGAACTCTGGCGGCGCACCAACCCCCTGTTGGCGGGCGGCCCCACGTCCTGTATGGGTTACCGCCGAAACCCCCGGCGCGTTCCGCTCGATGGTGGCTGGTCGATCCTGGTGCCCGGTTCGTTTGCGTGTGAATGGGACGAAGATCGAAACTGGACCGCCTGGAGCCAAACCCGTACCGTCTGGTTCCGCCGCGTCGGGTTCACGAAACCCGATGGTTCTCAACCCAACGCTGCCGAGGTACTGGAGGTCGGCCAGCGCAGCCTGCCCGAAGGCGAGGCGTTGCCACCGCTGAGCCAGGGGGCTGTGCAAGGGAGCGCCGTCTTCGGACCCGTCGACGAAGAAGACGGTCGCACCGTGTGGCGGCTCAGTGGCGTGGCCGGTACTGCCGGGCAACTCGCCGTGTGCAACGTCTACAGCGAATCGACAGCCGACCGCGACTGGGCCATCCAGACTTGGCAATCGCTCCAACACGGCAGCGGCACTTAACGCTTCGTTTCACGGCTCCACTCAGCCGATGAACTGTTCGAGAAACCGCTTACTCTGGCGCAGGGCGCGGCGGCGATCGGCCAGCGAACCCTCATAAGCTCGATCTTCCACCTCGACACACACCGCGCCGTTGTACCCCGTGTCGGTGAGTGCCGCGAAGAACTCGCCCCATTTCACATCGCCGAGCCCGGGTAGCTTGGGAACGTGCCAGCGCATGCCATTCACCCCTACCTGATACAGCAGTTCGTGGTCGATCCGCTCGTCTTTGGCGTGAACGTGAACAATCTGCGACCCGAATTCGCGGACGGCCCGGGCACAATCGATGAACTGCCAAACCAGGTGCGACGGATCGAAATTCAGCCCGAACACCTTGTCGGGGAACAGCTCGAACAGCCGTCGCCACGCCGATGGTGTCGAAGCGACATTCTTACCCCCGGGCCATTCGTCGTCCGAAAAGAACATGGGGCAATGCTCGATGCCCAACCGCACCCCGACCGACTTCGCTTCCGTGACCACCGGCTGCCAAAGCTCGGGTACATGCGCGAGGTTCGCTTCCACGGTCTTCGCGGGGTCTCGCCCAATGAAGGTGTTCACCACACCAACACCAATCATCGGAGCGGCCCGAATCACTTTCTTCAAGTGATTGAACACCATTTCCCGGTGCGCGGCGTCGGGATCAAGTGGATTGGGGTAATACCCCAGGCCCGAGATGCTGACGCCGTGCATCCGCACCAGTTCCCGAACGTAGGCCGCCCGCTCCGGTGTCAGGTTAGTGACATCCAGGTGCGTCACACCCGCGTAACGGCGATCGGCCTTGCCCGGGGGCCAACACATCAGTTCCACACACGGGAACCCTTCATCGGCGGCAAACGCCAACACTTCTTCCAGTGAGAGATCGCCCAGAATCGCCGAGACGAAACCCAATTGCATGTGATCCTCCTCAGGGTTCAGATTGTCGTTGGGATCGACACCCAGCGTTGTTCACGATGACTGGCCAGGATCGCTTCGCAGATCGCCACTTCGCGGTGACCATCGGCAAATGTTGGAATCAACTCGTTCGTGGTGAGAGGTTCGGTTCCTCCAACCGTTCGAGCCGAGATGACACCGTAGACCGCACGAAACAGTTGCTTGTGGGAATCGGGAAACCCTTCCACGTGCCCACCAGGATAGTTGGTGTAATCCCGCACACCCGCTGCTAACAGTGCCGGGTCGCGGATCAACTCTTCGTTGGGCCGGTCGCGGTAACCCACCACGAGTTGATCGGGCCTTTCACTCTCCCAGGAGAGCGCCGCCTTGGCTCCGGCAATGTCGAAGCGAATGCAGTTCTTGCGGCCCGCGGTCACTTGCGACACCGTGAACGCCGCACGGGTGCCACCGGCCAGGCGCACCAACACCGAACCATAATCTTCCGTGGCAACAGCTACGGGTTCGGTGGCGCGATTCCCGGCACGCGAGCCGGTGAATGTCTCGCTCCCACCGGTTGGTCGCTGCCGGGTCGTGTGCACGGTTCGCAAGTCGGCACAGACGGCTTCCACCGGTAAGCCCGTGATGAACGTGATGAGATCGATCCAGTGCGTTCCGATATCGGCAATTGCGCGCAACTCGCCGCCGTGTTCGGGGAGTACCCGCCAGTTGAAATCGGTGGCGTGGAGCAGCCAATCCTGGAGGTACGAACCTGTGGCATGGTAAAGCTCGCCCAATTGCCCCGAGCGAATGCGTTCCCGGGCTTCGAGGCAGAGCGGGTAGAACCGCACGTTATAGTTCACCGCGGTTACCAGTTGGGGATTGGCCGCCGCGACCCGGACCAACTCCGTGGTTTCCTGGCTCGTCATGGCCAGCGGCTTTTCGCAAACCAAATGTTTACCCGCCGCGATTGCCGCATGGCACTGTTCGAAGTGCAACCGGTTGGGCGTGGCCAGGTGAACGACCTCCACCGTGGGATCGGCCAGCATCGCCTCGAAGCTCGCGTAGCCCTGTGCGATCCCCAGCGAGTACGCGGCCTGTCGGCTCTTTTCTGGCGTGGAACCGAGAATACCCACGACCCGGTGCCCAAGTCGGCGGATCGCCTCCACATGGACTGGGCCGATAAATCCGGCCCCCGCGACCGCCGCGCCCATCACTCTCATCAATTTCTCCCAAACAGTTCTCTGGACTTGGCGGCCCGTACGGTCGATACTTACGAAACAGGTGGGTCTTCGCCAGCATACCGCTGGCCTGAAGTCTACCAATAGAATTCGTTTCACACTTCCCGATTACCCGTGTTTGCAGCGGCGCTCGTGAGCGACGTGGCAACTCGCGGAAGGGGCAGGAATGCGACAGCTCAACCGGATTCTGTGGGCGGCGGCGCTGGTCGGTCTGACAGCGACTACGGGCCTGGCCCAGCAAGGTACCGTCACCACGGGCGGTGGCGTGACTACTGGTGGCCTGACTGGTACCGGCGGCCTCACGGGCGGCGGTGCTGGTCAAGTCGGCGGAGGCGGTGGTGCGGGAGGTGGTGGTCTCGGTGGAGGTGGCCTAACCGGTGGGTTGGCTCTGGAAACCTTTCAGCAAGCCGCGCAGATCGCGGCCCCGGTGGGCACCGCAACGGCTGGCGTACTCGATAGCTCCAACTTCCTGTCGGGTTACTATGGCAACCCCTACTACCAGGGCTTGCTTTCGAACTCCATCTCTGGCGCGGCGCCGGGTGGCTTCGGGAACACACTCTATGGCACGACCGGTGGCGGCAGTGGTGGACGGATGGGCACCACGGGTGGTCAGGGAACCACCATGCGAACCGGTACCAACACCACTACACGAGCTGCTGGCGGAACAGCGGGCATTGGTGGGGCCATGGGCGGCCGGGGAGGTGCGTTGAACAGTGCGACCAACCAAAGCGGGATTGTGATCCAACAACCCGTTCAGATCACGTTTCCGGCAATCGCCAAGTTTCCCATCACACCCATTACGGCACCCCAGATTCAGGCCGATGTCTCCGGGATGATCAGCCGGTCTGTGGGCACCATCACCAACCCGGCCAATATCCAGGTGCTCGCTCAGGGGAACACCGTCATCCTGCGAGGCACTGTCAAGGACGACGAGGAAGCTCGCCTGATCGAAGGAATGGCTCGCCTCACACCGGGTGTCTTCTCGGTGAAGAACGAACTGACCTACCCGGCCTCGACGCCGATTCCGGGGCAACCGTAATCCCGATTGCACAACTCGCGTAAAACCGCCACGAGGCGCTCCACTCCGGAGCGCCTCGTTCGCGTTGATACTGGCGCGTTGATACTGGAGGTGCCACTGCGTGTACAATGGAAGATGATCCCCTTCCACCTCCAAGGAAACCGTCATGGGCGGCGTCAATCCCTACATTCAGAAAGCCACAGTCAAGCGACCGGAGAAGCCCTTTCAGGTCACGTTCATTGATGAGGAAACGAAAGCCTCCAAGACGTTTCTGATGGACCCGGCAACCTTTCCCTTCGGTCATATTGGGCTCGACGGGAGCTTACTGGCCATCGCCGAGGAGGCGGGCATCGAGATCAATCACTCATGCGGCGGCGTGTGTGCGTGCTCAACCTGTCATGTCTATGTCACCGAAGGACAGAAAAGCTGTTCGGCGGCCACCGAGGATGAAGAAGACATGCTCGACGAGGCCCCTGCGCTCACGCCAGATTCGCGCCTCAGTTGCCAGTGTGTACCAGATGGTAGCAGCGACATCGTGGTACTGGTGCCACGCTGGAACCGCAATCAGGTGAAGGAAGGCCATTGACCAGAATGTGAACGATCTGAGTACGAAATGACGACTATTCCGCTCCAGGGTTGGCATGACGCCTGCCAACGACGTATGATCCAGTAGCGTTTCACTTTCAGGTTCACACTCCACCGCGAGGATTCGCCATGCGACGTTGGCTGGCCACCCCGCTCTTGCTTGCCGCCGCTGTTGCCCTGATCGTCACGACCGAGGCTCCGCAAGTCCGTGCTCAAGCCAAAGCGGATCCCCCGGTGGAAGAGACGTTCATGACCGCAGACGGTGTGCAGCTCCGTGGATTGTTCCACCGCTCGGCCAAGGACCCCGCCACAGCACCCGTCGTCATTCTCATGTACCCGCCGGGCAAAGATAAGGACATGACCAAGGGGGACTGGGAAGGGCTAGCGAACCGCCTGGCGACCGAAGGGTACCACGTCTTTCGCTTCGACTGGCGCGGCCACGGCAAGAGTACCGACATCAAGGACACCGACAAATTCTGGGGCAACAACTTTACCGGCCCCTGGAATAGCCGTTACATCCCCGGGGGGCCGCCGCGGAAACCGATCAAGAACACGCTCCTGTTCAAAGATCTGGGCCGCAACGCCGACCGCTACTTCCCGACCTACTCGCTGGATCTGGCCGCAGTCCGCTTTCACCTCGATAGCAAGAACGACGCGGGCGATCTGAACACCAGCTCAATCTACTTGATTGGTGCCGAAGGCGCGACCGGGCTCGGGTTCGGTTGGCTGGCGACCGAGTGGAATCGGCCCGCGTTCAACCCCACGCCGAACCAACTCGGGTTTGCACCGCGATACGACTACGTGCCGCAGGCGCTCAACGGTGGTGTCAACATCGAAGCGGGTGCCGACATCTCGGGAGCCATCTGGCTGAGCCCACAGCGACCACTCTCCATGCCCGATGCCCAGGTTAAAGCGTGGGTGGCACGCTATGCCCCGAAGATGCGCGAAAACAACCAGATGCTCTTCCTTTACGCCGACAAGGATAACACCGGCCGTAAGAGCGCCGAGTTCTTCCAGAACGAAGTACTGGTGGGCAAAGGGGACAAGCGGAACGGCCTGAACCCGCTCAACGAGAAGTTCCTCAAGGATCTCAAGGGGGCGAACCAACTCTCGGGTGCGGCACTGCTCGGCAACAACGACATGCTCAAGACCGAGGACACGATCGTGAATTTCCTGGCCGCGATCCAGAAGGACCGTGCCAAGATCACACGCAAGAACCGTGGCTTCACCGCGCCGTACTTCGTGGATCTGCGGGCATTTGGCTTCTGATGCAAACCGGTGTACTGGCGAGCAGCAAGTCAGACGTGTTACTGGCACCGGTGGGCTGCCTGGCCCCCCAGTGCTAGCGATTCACACAAGCTACAAGTCAGACGTGTCACAGGCGAGCGGGGGCCGTCAGGCTCCCGGTGTTCGTGAATCACGCAAGCCACAGGTCAGACGTGTTACTGGCGAGCGGGGGCCGTCAAGCCCCCGTTGCTAGCAATTCCCGCAAGCTACAGAATTTCCGAAGAACCGGAGGCCTTACACTCCACTGGTGTAAAGGTCATGGTTGTTGTCGTTTTAGGATCCGGAAGACAGAATCGTGGGATTTGGTTTGTTTGATTTTTGGGGGTGGGGGCTGGCGGGGTTGAGCGAGGTTGAGCGAGGTTGCGGGGCCGGTGCTGCGTTTTGATCCAGCGGTTCTGCCAGCAAGTTTGGAGCAGTTCCGTCAGCCGTCGGCGTGTGGCTTCGGCATTGCGACGGACGAGTAGTTGCTCCGTTCGGGGAGGCTCCAGCATCCGCGCGGCCGCGATGAGGTCTTCGGCGAGATCGCGGAACAGCAGTTCGTCGGAAAGCGTTGCGGCGTCGCGGTCGTGCGTTGTGGCCAGGTAGTGTTTGACGAGTTGGATCACGTTGAACATCAGCAGACACAAGACGAACTGGAACAGCGTCCCCTGCGGCGAGGTCGAGGCCAGTTGCTTCAGGCCGAAGCTGTATTCGGCCAGAGCGGATTGGTGGTGCGGTTGAGGGCACCCAAGAGCGTATCGACACGCGACTTCCAGTCGTAGAATGCAGTGGTGTGGGGCATGGGACCGTCCTGAACCAGCGGTGGTAAGAGACCGATAGTTTCGGGTGGGACCCTGCCTCACATACTACACATTTGTTAACCAACACCTGCAAGGCCCCCGTACAGCACAGGCTGCACTTCGCCACAGTGATATCAAACTGACGATGAACACCGACCCCGACCCCGCCCAACTGGCCGTCCGGGAAGGGGTCGAGTCCCTTCCGTCACTGACCCCACCCGAAAAATATGTACACGAATTTGCGCGGGAACGTGGCCCAGAGGGGCAATTTCTGGCACTCACTGACAAGATGGTAACAGGATCGCACCGTGAGAGTATCGCGAAGGGAATCGTCGGAAGTGCTTGTAATGTCAACGGAAAAGCCTCGCTGACATCGTGTGACATCAGCGAGGCTTTTGTGGAGCGGAGGAGAGTCGAACTCCCGACCTCTTCGTTGCGAACGAAGCGCTCTACCAACTGAGCTACCGCCCCCAGTGTGGCGTTATGATAAAGCCATGGCTTCGCGCGGCAAGAGCAACTCGTATCCCGCATTGCTCACCACTCAACTCCGCACTCAGTACGCGAAGGTGGCACGAATGCGGCGGATCTTCTCCCGGTACGCCTTGGCGCGGTCTTCTTCATTCTGCAACTGGTACAACTCACTGAGCCGATTCAACGCCTTGAACACTTCATCCTTGTCGGTGTTGTAGACCGTTTCGACCCACAGGAAGTTCCACATCGCGTCGCGTGGCTTGTTCGCCGCCAGATAGAGCTCGCCGATGAGCGAGTACCCCGTGGCTCGGACGATCGGTTCCTTGGTTGCGGCAATCTTGGCCTCGATCTCCTTTAACCCGCTCAGTGGGTCGCCGCTGATGGCTGCTTTTGCCGCAGCCGCATATACCGCCAGGCGATCCTTGATGGTGCCCGGGGCGGTCGTGGCCAGGAGTGCCTCCGAGGCGGTGGAGGCCAGAGCATAACTCTTGCTGCGAATCTGCGCATCGATCTCCTGGATCGCCGCTTCTCGCCGGAGTTCCGCAGGGAGATCGTTGTTCTTCGCCAACCGCGACCACATTCGCGCCGCTTCGGCGTACTTGCCAACTTCCGCAAGGAGTCGGGCGTTGGTGTGTGCGGCCGACCAAACTTCCCAACCAGTCGCATAATCGGTGAGGAACTGATCCCAGTCCTTGATGGCCTCGGCTGCTAGCGCCGCCCAGTTTTCGTCGTCAGCGGCTTCATCGGCCACACGGGTGGTCATCATGGCGAGCTTGTACGCCAGGTACCGCTTACTCTTCTCGGGTGCCGTCGCAGCTTTCTCTAGCATCGCCTTGTAGCCGATGCGGGCTGCCTCGTAATCCTTTTTGGTCCGCCGCTCTTCCTCCGCAATGCGCGACAGAATGCTCGTGCGATCGACGCCGGGAAGCTCGCCCGGTGTGAACTTGACGAAGTCGTTAAAGGAGACCACGACGAGGAGCTTGCCCGAGCTGTCGGTGACGCTCAACCCGGATTTGTCGAGCACAAGTGCGCCATCGTAAGATTTCGTGCTGCCATCTTTCTTGGCAGTGTCGCGCACGACCACTTTATCGACCGGTGCCTGACCCACTGCCGAGGGAATCAGCACTGCTAGCAGTCCGGCGATCACTCCACCGCGAACCACAGATCGAATCATCGCAACTATTCCTTGGGAGAGAATGAAATCTTCGGGCGATGGCCATTAGCCGGACCGCGAATCGAAGCAAGCAGCCGGCTCTGGCGTTGCAGCGTTGCCGGTGCGGGTTTCAGCGTTTCGGGCGATCGAGGAAGAATTTGCCGCCGGCGGCCTTGTAGGCGTTCAGCAAGTCGGGGTACTTTTCCAGGATCTCGCTGTAGCGAATCCAGACTTCCGGCGACAGGATGCCCTGGTTCTTCTGTTCCAACTCGTCGATGCGATTGGTTCGCTCCATATCGGCGATCCGCTTCCCGATGCTGGTGAAGGTCTCGGCGAGCTTGGGGTTCCCCATGAGCAGTTGCGAGTTGGCTTCCAGCAGGCAGCGTTGAATATCGAGGTAAGCATCGAAGAAGTTGCTCTTGGCAAGTCGGACCTGTTCCTGTGGTGTGTCGGGGGTCAATTCGCTGACCTGATTCTGCGCGACCTGGAACAGCGTGGACCATTCCTTGAGCGCCTTGCCCCATTCGTCCTTGGGCACCCCAAGCTTGGCGGCACCCTTGGCCTCATAGATCATGGCCATCTCCTTGCGGAAATCGAGGCTGTTGTAGGCCCAGCCGCGTTCCTCCGGTGTGCCGATGGCCGCGAGCACGAGCTTCTCGCTTTCGGCGAGCTTCCCGGCTCCGCGCTGGGATTGCGCCAGGTAAAGCTGGGCGAGGCGATAATCGCGGATCTCATTGCGAAGCTGGTTGCGGATCTCTTGCGGAAAGTCTTCGAGCTTCCGCGTCGCCCAATCGGCTTGACTGGGCGTGGCGATCTTGAGGAACTGCTTGATCGCGTCCTCGTCTTGTCCCACGGTGTGCAGCGTCTGGCCGAGAAACAGGATCGACGCGGGCGTGAGTTTGGGAACGTCCACGAGCCGCTTGAGCAGGATCGCGAGCCCATCGCCGAGCGCCTTGGCCTCGGTTTCTTTCGCGGGGTTCGTTTTCCCTTCCTGACGGAGCCCCGGAATCTGGGCGGCTAGCTCGCGTGCCATCAATTCCAGTGTCGATTGGTTCGCCTCCACCGACCCGCCGGCTTTCTCCAGCAGGTCGAGCATCACCGCCGCTTCCTCAGGCTTGCCCTGCTTCACCCGGAGTTTGAAACCGAGCATCACGATGTCGCGGCGGGTACGATCAACCCCAGATGCGAGCCCGGCAACGCGAGCTTTTTGTGCCGCCAACTCATCGGAATCGCCTTCGTCGCCTTGACCGCCGGCCCACTGTTTCAACTCGGCGGTCACGAGAGCGCCGGTTTTCTGCACGTCTTCGATCGCAGGCCCGAGGGCCTCGGCTGCGGCGGCGAGTTGCTCGGGGGTACCATCCAGCAAGTTGCGGCTCCGTAAGTACAGCGCCCGGGCTCGCAGATCCTGCGCCAGCAAGTTCATCTCGCGTCCATCGAGGTTGAAATTCTTCGCCTCGCCCGGCTTCTCGAGCAGCGAGTCAAATGTCGGGATCTGCGCGACGATCTCGTTGGCGGTGGCAAGTGCCTTGTCGTATCCGGGGGGGCCAGCTTGTTCGGCCGCTTCATCGGCCCGCGATTGCGCCAGGAACAGGAGCCCCAGCCGGGCGCGTGCGGAAAGATAGCTGCGAATTTCGTCGATCGCCGCCGTTGCCGCAGGGGCACTGACCAACGAAAGATCCTTGATCGCCCGACGGAACACCTCTTCTCTCTTCATACCTGCGGGCAACGGGATGTCCTTGGCCAGCGAGGTCACGAGTTGTGAAGCGATGTAGCCTTCCAGGAGGCGAGCATTGGTCAGTGATGGGTAGCCGGCTCGGATCCGCATCAACGCCTCGAAGGCCGATGCGAGCTTGCCATCTTCCAGCAGCATGATGGCCAGGCGATGGCGAGCACTATCGGTGGGGATGTCGTAGGGGAACTTGGTGTCGAGATAGCGGGCCATTTGGATGGCCCGGTTGCGATCACTTTGCCGGGCCTCGGCTGCGGCAGCGATGGCGAGTTCGGCACGCGAAGGGTCCGAGGTATCGGGTTTGATGCGGTTCGCGGCGGTTGTGTAAGCGTTGAGTGCGAGCATCCCCGCAGTCGAGGCCTTACCGCCCGTCGCCTTGATGGTTTGGGCCAGGTGTTCGCCGAGCACGGCCGCTTTGTAAGGTTCGTCGTTGGACTGATAGAAGTAGACCAGCCGCAGCAAGGTATCGATGACGTCGCCGGGGGGGTCTTTGTCGGTGGCCAACCCGCGGGCACGCTCCAGCAACTCGAGCACTTGTTCCTTGCGGTGCTGAATCTCCAGTTGTGTTCGCCGGGCACTGCCCACCCACGACGCCCAGAAGCCTGCCTCCGCTTCTTCGGGGTTGCTCATCGCTTGTTGGTATCGCTGCTGGGCGTCCCCCAGCTTGGCGATCTGAATGAGCGCTGCAATCTGGGCGGTCTCGAACGTGACGTACTCGGCAGCAGGACGATCCGCTTCGCCCATGAGTTTGCGGACCACGGCCATTCGGTTCCGGTTCGCACGTGTGGTGTAATCATTGTCGGTCTGCGACAGGGCACGATACAGCTTCTCGGCCTCTTCCAGTTGCTTGCGGACCGAATTGCTCAGTGTTGGCAGTTTGCCATCCTTGGGTTCGGGACCGATCGCCTGAAACGCCGCTTCCTGAAGTGTCAGCGCGAGGTAATACCGTGCCGAGATTACCTCGGGTGTGAGCTTGTTGGTCTTACCGTAGCGGTTCAACCAGTTGCGCAGTTCCCGCTCGGACTGGCTGAGCCTGCTCGTGTCGCGAAGGGCGTTGAGGTATTGCCGACGCACCTGAAAGAAGCGAACCAGCCGTTTGCCTTCCTCGGCTTCCAACAGATTTGACGCCAGAATGAGCTTGCTCTCGGCTTCGGCCTCGTTGGGTTTCTGTTGCATTGCCAGCGATTCCGCCATCCAGGCGCGGGCCAGCCAGACCGTCCGGTTGGTGGGGGCACCCGTGGCGAGTTTCGCCAGCGTGGCCCGGGCATCGTCCAGGAACTTGCTCCGTTCGATGACGCTTTCCGGCTCGGAACCGAGGAAGGTATCGGCCAGTTGAACCTGATTAATCGCGGCGGCCAGATCGGCGTCGAAGGCATCGCGGGCAATCGCTTGCCGGGTCGCGGCCGAGAGGCTTTTGTCGGTGAGCTTGGCCTTGATCAACTGAGCGGCGGCGCTGAAGCGCTTGGAAGCCAGCAAGAACAGCGGCCGGGCCTTCAGAGCTTCGACGTCACGCTTTTTGCGCAGTTCGTCGTCGTCGTCGCCGGGTTCGATCCGCATTGCCCGGTTCAGTTGAGCGCGGGCTTCGAGCGAGGTCAACCGGGCCAGAGACAAGGATGCTTCCCAGGCTTGTGGGTGTTGCGGGTTCGACACCAGAAAGGCGTTGAACGCTTCCTTGGCCTCGCCACTGATGCTGATCCGCGTGCCC
Source organism: Gemmata sp. (assembly GCA_041749835.1). GTDB lineage: Bacteria > Planctomycetota > Planctomycetia > Gemmatales > Gemmataceae > Gemmata. The sequence continues at coordinate 11,605 of JBGTAO010000483.1, forward strand.
TCATCGGGTTCTTCGTCGATCGAATCGAGCAGGCACTTGGCCCGCACCAGCGGAATTGCCTGGCGGTCCAGTTCCGAGAGCGTGGCCAGCTTCGCCGGATCGGCCTCGATCTCGCGGAGGTACTCCAGGGCCAGATCGGGCATTCCAGCTTGCCGAATGCCTTGCACCAGTTCCAGCGCGGATGGCGGTTGTGCCACTACTGGCGAACAACTGAGAACCAACAAGGCCGTGCACCAGAGGCAAATACGGCAAGACATTCACCAACTCCTGTACGGGCGACAGGAAACCGACCCGATAGGCTATCACATTGGACGTTCGATCGGACCGCGAGGTTCCACGATGTGATTCTGAGAGCTTCAGCAGGGGCGTCAAGGGCGGATCCCGTGTTGCCCCGCCTTGCATGGGTGTCCGAGAATGGGGAAGGCCCACCGGGCGTGGTGGGCCTTTGCAGAGATGGGAGCCAACACTATTTCTTGGGAACGAACTTCCCAATCTGGTAATCCTTGCCGGCGTCGTCGATCCATTTCACGAACGCCTCCTTCATGGTGTCGGCGAACTCGACATTGAGAATCGGCTGCGGTTGCTTCCAGCCGTCCTTCTCGGTGAGTGCGAGCTGGTAGAACGCCTGCATACCGTTGATCGTGTCGGCTTCGTACTTCTTCCAGTCGCCTTCAGCCAAACCCTTGAGGATCAGCTTGGTTTCGTCGGCGGGAATCTTCATGGTGTCCACCTCACCACCCGTTTCCGGGAATGAGCGGTAGCGGGTGACCAGTGCGGTCGCGGCGAAGGAGCGATCTTCGGGCTTGGCGGCCTTCAGGCCCTTCATCGGGTTGGCGAACACGGCTGCGGCCTTGGTCACCTGTTCCAGTTGGGTCTTGTAGTTCTCGGCCTTGGGATCGAGCGGAGCCAGCATCGGGGTCACGGTGTAGAACTCACCCGATGCATGCTTGGTGAGAAAGAAGACGGCTTCCTGGCCTTCCTTGAGCTCCAAGACCGGGGCCGGGCCACCACGCATGGGGCGGACCGGAGCGTTCGGATCGACGGGCGGCGGCGGAATGAACCCGACCTTCACGTGTGTGATGGTGTCGCCTCCGACAATCCCCTTGTCGATCTTGATGACCGCAACCTTGTGCGGCACCTTTTCGGTATCGCCTGGGAAGCGGATGGCGTCGACCATGTCCTTCTCGATCGCAGACACTTTGCCCGCAATCACCATCTCAGCCCGGGCAACCTTGTCGATCGGCGTGAACAGACGGATGGCGCGCTTGGCATCGGCCGGAACCGCGATCAACGCGATAGCGGCGGCTGCCACGAAATGACGAATCATGTTTGCTCCTGGAAAAAGATCGGACCGCAAAGGTCGCTTTGCGGTCACGAGTGAGTGTTACTTCTGGACGGGTTTCTTGGGCACGAGCTTGTTGATCTGGAAATCCTTACCAGGCCCTTCGACCCACTTGGCGAACTCGGTTTTCATGACGGCATTGTAATCGATCGGTGGGGCACCAGGGGCATTCACGATCACAGGTTGGATCCAGCCATCCTTGGGTGTTAGGCCCAGCGAGCCGAACGCCATCATCGGGCTGAGTGTTTCACCGTACGGGCGGCCACGGCCCGCATCCGCACTCCAATCGCCTTCCGTCAGTGCCTTGAGGATCAGCTTGCTCTCCGCGGCGGGGATCGCCACTTGATCGACTTCGCCACCCATTTCCGGGTACGAGCGGTACTTCAGCACCAGAGCGGTTGCGGTTTCGGCGCGAACGTCGGGCTTGTCGCTCTTGAGCGACTTCATGGGATCGGCGAGGGTCGTGGTGATCCTCTTGACGGCTACCAGCTCTTTCTTCCCCTGCTCATCCTTCATATCGACTGGCGGACTCATGCCCGGCATCATGTAGAAGGCGCCCGAGGGATGCTTGGCGAGGAAGAAGAGGAACTCTTGGCCTTCCTTGAGTTCCGGCGTGGGGATGCCGGGGCGCCGGGGAAGCCCGGGTCGAATGCCTCCACCCGGTGGGTTCGCGTTCGGATCGACCTTCGGCGGCGGGATGAAGCCGACTTTGATCTCTTTGAGTTTGTCGGCACCTGCCAGCCCGGTATCGATTTTGACGACGGCGACCTTGTAGGCCACCTTCTGCTTGGCACCGGGATAAGGTTCGGCCATCACCGAATCGGCTTCGATCTTGGCGACCTTGCCGACCACCACGACATCGGCCGAGAGTGCCCGCTGCACGGGGGGCTTAAAGGCGATCATCAAGGCCGAAGCCGTCCCGCTGGCCAGCAACGCGGCCACGGCAACAGTTGTACTCTTCAGTAGCCAACGCATGGAAACCTCCGGTGAGTGCATGAGTTTGTGTAACGAACAGAAGGCCCGATTCTGACAAGACGAGGCTCGCGCCCTGTTGGATGGCCTGGCGAACATCACGGTGGCTGACCGGGAGCGACTCTCCGG
>JBGTAO010000484.1:0-6572 GCA_041749835.1 Gemmata sp.
GAACGGAGCGAACCGTCTGGAAGTGCGCCATGAGTCTTGGACGTGATGAGCCCACCACTGCCAGTGAAGCGAACCGGCCACCGAATGCCTGGAAGCACTCGGTGGCCGGTTCACTCTCAATCGGAGTATGCTACTTCACACCACCAATGAGCCGATCCAGCTCTGCCACATGACGGTGGCATTGTGGTAGCAATTGCGTCTGGATCATCTGTTTGCATTCTGAATTCACGTCATCGTTCGTCATTGTCTTGTCGTACTCCGAGATCCCATGTTCCTCGCCTTGTTTCAAAGCAGTCAGAGTCGTGCCAGGCCCGATGACCTTGGCCGTTCCTGTGACAGCGGCTGCAAACGTGCCCCAAATTCCTGAGGACTCCGAGGCTTTTGCACCATACTTGATCACCCGTTCTTTGAGCCGAGCGCTGGCGTACGAATGTTCCTCACGGATTCGTCGCAGTTCGGCTTGTACGGTCGGATCGGTGATCTTTTCGATTGCCTGGTCATAAGTCTCGATCGCCGACAATTCACCCCGCAATAGCGAGTTGAGAGCTTCGGTATCGCACGTGTTCGGCATATGAGTTGTGCTGTTATGCATCATGAACCTCCTGAGTTCGAGTGGAGAACGAGACGGCAGAAGCCATTCTCGGTTACTCAGATTAGGGGCTGACAACCTTGACGGTGAATTCCACCGAGGTCGCCTGACCACCACCATCCGGTGTCCCGGTCACCACAACGGTGTGATCGCCGATAGGCGCGTCCTTGGCCACTTCGAGTGTAATGTTGAATTCCGCAGGCTCATTCGCCCGCACTACGTCCTTGTTCAGCTTGGCTTCGATCTTGTCGGGTGACTTGACCGAGAGTTTGACGTCCTTCTTGAAATCACTTCCTCGGTTGATGGACAGATTCGCAACTTCCCGAGTTCCTTGCTTGATCGCATTGGGAATCGTAGGCGCACTCACCTTGAAGCTGCTATCCGTTCCCGGAGCCCCCCCTTCGGGGCTCTTGTTACAACCAACAACAGTAAATGCCGCGATGGCGACAAGCGAAAGCCATTTCCGCATGATGGGTCCTCATGATTGTTTCTACGGTTGGCCCGGTGTAGCCGAACCGGACGCATGAGAAATGAATGCAATCGACGTGCCGGACGAGCCACAACACCAGAACAATCGGAGTTCGAGGCCAAAAACCCATTGGAAAAGGGAGAAGCACGCAGGAGTTTGCTCAATCCCGGAATGCAGCTTCCCAATCCAAGCCCTCCAGAACCGAAGCGCTGCTCAACGCACTCCGTCACTGCTTTCACACGACTTGGGCACATCTGAACTATTCCGTCAGGATCGCCCGCTAGGGTAATTGCTGACTCGGTCGATCCAAGCATCACCGCGAGAGGAACCGTCTGGTCGTGAGGATTGCAGGGGTGAGTTTGTTGGATGAGGCAGCGAGTGAGAGCCGATAGTTGATGTAGCCAATTGCTATGTGCAGTTACCCAAACCTCCTGCGAGCAAGCCATGCCAGTACGACTGCGAATGATCCGCTTGTTCGTATCCGCGACAGCTTCGGTTGCCGGAGTTGGGTGCGGTCTCCTCCCGGTTCATCACCCTGTATCGAAACAAGTCCAGCAATTTCCGGAGAGACCCAAACACGCACCCGAGTTCGAACGGCTCACGCGACGTGTGTCTCAAACTGGCACCGTCGAGCAGGCGACATTTGAAGAGTCTGCTATCCCACAACTGATGAGTCTGGATGAATTGGTGGCCGTTGCGATTCTCAAGAACCCGCGGATCGCCAAAGCCACCATTGAGATCGATGCGAGCCAAGGACGATACATCCAGGCTGGACTTTATCCCAACCCAGTACTGGCGATCACGGGCGACGAACTCGGCGATCGAACCGGACCCGTGGGAATCTGGACTGCCCCGCAACTGTCGCAGGAGATTGTGACAGGTCGAAAGCTGAGTCTGGCTCAAGCCGTCGTGGCAACCGAGGTGAACCAGGCCACATTGATCGTGCTAGCCGAACGCTACGCCGTCATCGCCAATGTTCGTGCAGCCTACTATGAGTTGTACACGCTTCAACAACGGATTAAGGTACTCGACGACCTGGTACGAATCGCGGATGAGACAGTGGCCAATGGGAAAAAGCTACTGGCGAATCAACAAATCGCACGGTTGGATCTGATTCAACTAGAGGTTCAGCGTGAGCAGTTCCACGCCGAAGCCGAAGCGACCAAAAGCGAGCTACCGGGTGCAAGAAGAACATTAGCCGCTTCTGTGGGCGATCCCGGGTTGGCCATCGGCGAAGTCAGTGGTCCCTTCGATACTGTACCGACCTATCAACAAGACCAGGCACTCGACATTATTCTGGTGACGCACCCAAATGTCCGGATTGCACGAGTCGGGATTGAGCGGGCTCAAGCGGCAGTTCGGCGTGCTGAAGCCGAGCCGATCCCCAACGTGACTGTCAGCAGCGGCTACACCTATCAGGGCCAAAACCGTTCGAATGACTGGCTAATTGGTCTTTCCGCCCCGATTCCCGTGTGGAACCGGAACCAAGGAAACATTCGCGCGGCTCAAGCTGCGCTGGGAGTGGCCGCACAAGAAGTTGGCCGGGTCGAGAACACATTGACCGAACAGGCATCTGAAGCGTTCCGCAAATACGCCGCCGCACTGCGACGTGCCGAACTCTATCGCAGCGAAATCTTGCCACGTGCCCAGGAATCGTTGGAGCTCTCCTTGCGGGCCTTCAACGGGGGGCAGTTCGAGTACCTGCGAGTTGTTCAGGCACAACGCTCCGTGGCCGAGGCGAAGTTGGAATACAACACCTCGCTTGGGCAAGCCTGGAAAGCCGGAGCGATCATCTCGGGATTGTTGCTCGACGAATTCTGGCCAGGCCCTGCTCCCGCGCCCATTCTCCCACCTGGACCCGGAGCAGGACCAGCCGTCATACCAACCCCTTCAATCGGCAAAGGCAACTCGGACCCCCGCAACGATGGCCAAGCAAATTGACTTTGAATTGACGTTGCCCCCACAAGTCGGGATAATCAACCTATCTTGTAGGGATGTGCATGCTTTTTCGGCTGTTGCTCGTGGTGTTGGCTGTCGTGGGGACAATCCCATTGCGGATCTGCACGTGCGGTGCCCTTCACCACCATGCTGCGACCACGGAAGCAGCGAATAACGCTACACAACTTCACAAAACAACTCCGGTAACAGTTGCCATTCAGAGTGAGGATGGGGAGGAGCACCACGATCCGGATTGTGGCTCTCTGAATCCGCGCCCGGCGATGAATCTGGCCGTCGATTTCGAACCCGCTTCGGTGGCCGATGACGGCTGTTGGGCGATGCAGCATGCGCCAGTCACGTTACCGCGCACGCGCATTGGGTTGTCTCACTTACATCTGCACCACCACCCACCCTGGCCCGTTCCTCGGCACGTCTTGCTCCTCGTTTTCCAGATCTAGAAGCAATTCCTGCTTCGAGTTCCGGGCGTAGCACTCTGCGCCAATCTCCATTCATTCCTGGAATTTCATCGCTTGGATCCAAGCCCACGAGGGGATTATGAATCTCCATTTGTTCTTGCGCCCGGTCCTCACCTTACTTGTCATCGCGGCAGGTGGGTACGCCGCTTACACCACCCGGGAGCGTTGGTGGCCACACGTGTTCCCGTCAGCAGTTACCGCCGAAACACCCACAGACCATGCCGACCATGGCGACCATGACCACGAGAACGAAGTCACGCTCTCAATCCAGGCCCAGCGCAATCTTTCCCTTGAGGTGTCGCACCCCACACCACAGGAGTACTGGCGGACGATTCTGATCCCGGGCCAAGTCGTCGACCGCCCTGGAGAAAGCAATCGCACCATCATCACTCGCGTCGCCGGAATTGTGACCGAAATCGTGGCACGCCCAGGGGACACCGCCCGACCGGGCGATCACCTCTACACGCTTCAACTTGCCAGTGAGTTTCTGCAGACCGCACAATCCGACCTGGCAAAAGCCGCACGCGAACTGCAGTTCGCCATCACCAAGCGTGACCGCATCGCAACGCAGGTTCAGCAAGAAACAACTCCGGGAGCGGCGTTGATCGATGAAGAGATGCAAGTCAAGCGACTCAAAACCCAGATGCAAGCCTACTGTCGGCAACTCGAGCTGTTCGGTTTGTCGCCTCAACAAGTCGAGCGTGCGGAGAACGGTGATGTGATCACCGAGTTGGTGATCTCTGCACCGAGTAGCACAACTTCATTTTGGGGCGGATCTGCAGCAAGTGCAGAAGATGCTTATGAGGTGAATGAATTAAAAGTGCGCCTGGGTGATCACGTCCAGCCCGGACAAACGCTGTGTACGCTGGTGAACCATCGTCGACTATTTGTCGAAGGCCGTGCGTTCAAATCGGAAGCCCGCGCACTGGCCCAGACCGCTCAAGACCACGCACCCGTCAGTGTCGAATTTGCCGACGAAGCCCCCGGCGAATGGAAGAGCCCCGAACCAATGTTCATTCGTCATTTCGCGAGCGAAGTCGATCCTGTGAGTCGAACACTCGCCTTCTACTTACCTCTTCAAAACGAATCACTCACGATTGATCGAGAGGGGCAGAATGTCCCCATTTGGCGGTACCGCCCTGGCCAACGCGCCCGCCTTCGTGTGCCAATTGAGCGACTCTTTACTGTCGGAACAGACGGCACGACCGAAGTTCTCCCCTTTGTGTTGCCAAGTGGTGCCCTCGTCCGCGAAGGACCGGAGGCTTATGTCTTCGTCCAATCAGGTGACGTGTTTAAACGGGTTCCCGTCCATGTTCTTCACGAAAGCCGAACTGAAGTTGTTATCGCCAATGACGGCAGCATCACAGGTGCCGACTACGTGGTGATGAACCAAGCCATTGCAATTAACCGGGCGCTCAAGGCCGTGGGCGAAACCGGCGGTGGCCATCATCACGATCACTAAGTCCAAGTAGGCAGCTTCCGACTCCACGACTTTTTCCACCAGTGACTCGCCATGCTCAATGCATTGATCAAGTTATCACTGAGAAATCGGCCACTGATCGTCGTCATTGCTCTCGTTGCACTCGGGTACGGGGGTTACCTGGCAACACGGATGCCAATTGACGTCTTTCCGAATCTCGATCGTCCACGTGTGACGGTCATGGTCGAGTGCCCAGGGTTGGCACCGGAGGAAGTCGAGTCGCTCGTGACGTTCCCGCTCGAGTCCGCGCTCCTGGGAGGTACTGGCGTTCAAGATGTGCGGACGCAATCGGCATTTGGCTTGGCAATTGTGAACGTCGAATTTGATTGGGGCACAGAGATTCGGGTAGCTCGGCAGGCGGTTCAAGAACGACTCACTGCCGTTTCAGGCGATCTTCCGCCAGATGTCCGGCCGCAGATGACTCCGATCAGTTCGATCCTGGGACAAGTCATGATCATTGGCTTGAGGGGTCAAAAGGGACCGAACGGAGGCGATCTGATTCCCGTTCCCAACAGCGAGTGGGTTGCGGAGCGCGTCGATACCGGCAATGGCCAACAGGTTTTGCATGTCTGGTTACCCACCGATCGCCGCAAACCCCAGACGTGGGATCAGGTGCCGATTACAGATGTGATCTGGGAACCCCGGAATGTCAACGAAGCCCAAACTGTACGTGTGAAGATCAACACCCAACAGGTCACCATTAGCTTTCCCTCAGCGCTGCAACAGGCATTGAACCTACGCACACTCGCGGATTGGGTTGTGCGGCCTCGCCTCCTGAAAGTGACCGGTGTTGCACAGGTGATGGTTCTTGGAGGAGGCCGGAAGCAGTACCAGGTGCTCGTCGATCCCCGTGCGTTGCATGAGTACGGGGTTTCACTGCAAGAAGTCGAAGCGGCACTGGTTGCCAACAATATCAACTTTACTGGGGGCTATGCGAATCAGGGCGGCTTTGAGCGGCCCATCCGGGTGATGGGGCGACTGGGGCCGCAGCCCGAGATGGTCACGCGGGATCTCAGAATCATTCCGATCAAATCGACCCCACAGAGAACGATTGTCCTGGAGAATGTCGCTCGCATCACCGAAGGGGCGCAGACCAAGCGTGGCGATGCGAGCATCAATGGTGAGGCTGGCGTTGCACTGACTATCACCAAGCAACCGAATACAGACACTCGATCGTTGACGGAATCACTACGAGAAGCACTAGTGGAGATCGAGCCTTCGTTACCAGCAACAGTGGTGTTGGAGACCGAACTTTATCAGATCCGGGACTTCATCGATCGTGGTGTTGCCAACGTCGGTGAAGCGCTCGTGATCGGTGCCGTGCTCGTGCTCATTATCCTCTTTCTCTTCCTGCTCAACGTGCGAACTACGTTCATCTCGCTCACTGCGATTCCGCTCTCGCTCTCGATGACCGTGATCGTTTTCCATCTGATTGGCTCGCTCACGGGGACACCCCTCTCGATCAACATCATGACGCTGGGTGGGATCGCTGTTGCCATGGGTGAGCTGGTGGATGACGCGATTGTCGATGTGGAAAACATCTTTCGTCGGCTACGGCAAAACGCCCAAGCACCCGAGCCCCGTCCGACTTTGCGTGTGGTCTACGAAGCGAGTGCCGAG
>JBGTAO010000485.1:0-7259 GCA_041749835.1 Gemmata sp.
GATCGGTGACGGTGAACGCAAGATGGAAGGGGCACTGTTTGCACAGGGCGTCGCGATGAATCGTGCGCTGTTCCGTGGTGTGCAGGCCAGCGGTCGCAAGTTCGGTCGGGCCGGCGACATCGAGGTCGGTGCGAGTGAACAGCAGTTGCCACTGTTGCGCAAAGACCCCGCAACCGCCCGGTTGGTGGTCGAGATGATGGACTTGCTTCCCGCCTTGACCGACGATGTGTGGAGCACCGAAGGCGGTACCGTTCGCGGTTCCACGAGCGGCTTGAATCGTTTCGCAAAAGCGGCCGGTCTCGCGGACGATGTTCGCGGGCTGGCGATGGAGAGCCTGGCCCGGCACGATGCCCCCGTGGCGACCAAGGTGCTGGCGGAATTGCTGCAGGACACCAAGGCCAGCCATGGAGTTCGGGAACGCGCGCTGTTGGCACTCGCTCGCATTACCGATCGCGGCCAGGCGAATGACCTGTTCACCACTACGCTCAAGGCCGCTCCGTACCGCGTGATGACGGCGGCCGCGATCAACATGGCCAGCACCAAGCCTGGGGCCGAAGCGCTACTCGCTGCCACGAAAGCCGGGACGCTGCCCGCGCGACTGCTTCAGGAGAACGCGATCCTGGAACGCCTCCGTGGAGCAAACCTTCCGGAACTCGATCAACAGATTGCCATGCTCACCAAGGGATTGCCGCCGCTCGATCAACGACTCGCGGAGTTGATCAAGAAGCGCAGCATGGCTTTTGCCAGCACGAAACCCGACAAAGCCGAGGGGACCAAGCTCTTCACCAAGCATTGCGCCGCGTGCCACCGCATCGGCGATCAAGGTGGCAAGATCGCCCCGCAACTCGATGGTATCGGACTGCGCGGCCTGGAACGCTTGCTCGAAGACACGCTCGACCCCAGCCGCAATGTCGATCAGGCTTTCCGGGCTCGTGTGATCACCACCAAGGATGAGAAGACCATTACCGGGTTGATGCTGCGAACCGAAGGGCAGACGGTGGTGGTCGCGGATGGTGAGGGTAAGGAACTCCGCATTCCGACCCAGGACATCGAGCAGAACCGCGAAACGATGCTCTCGCCCATGCCCGCAAACTTCGGTGAGGTGATCTCGGAGGCGGAGTTCGTTCACCTCATCGCGTACCTGCTCGATCAGAAGACCGTTGAGCCACCCAAGAAGTAGCTGCATGCCGACGTTCCACGATACGCTGACCGAGAAGAAGGTGCCGCGCGGCTGGCACATCGACACGGTTCCAGAAGGAAGAGCACTTCACACACCAGGAGCACCGGTGGACCTGACGGTCCCCGGTCGCCCAAATCCGGAATCGCATCTCGCACAATCTTGGTGCGATTTCCCATTGACCGCGACACTCAGCCCGCTAACATAAGCTTGCGTTGTTGAGATTGAGTCTCAGTAGTTTTACCCTTCGAGAACGCTCCGCTGCCGACGCCACGCCGCCCGCACTGGGTCGGCTAGCCACCGTTCGCAACGCGGCTCGTGGGTCTTCCGCTATCCCTTTCGGAGGATTCACCATGGACCGCATTGCGGTTGCACGTCGTCGCGCCTTCACCCTGATCGAACTCCTCGTGGTGATCGCGATCATCGCCTTGCTGATTGGCTTGCTACTCCCCGCCGTGCAGAAGGTGCGGGAAGTTGCGGCTCGAATGAGCTGCCTGAACAACATGAAGCAAATTGGCCTGGCCACCCACAATTACCACGATGCCACCGAGCGATTCCCGACCGCGAACACGGCGGCGTTCTCGTCCGCGTTCACGCATCTGTTGCCCTATCTGGAGCAAGAGAACATCGGTCGCCGTTACGATTCCAAGCTCGCCCCGACCGATGCCACCGACCCCGACGGCGATGGCTACTCCAACCTCACGCTCGGCTCCAGCGAACTGAAGACCTACCGTTGCCCGAGTATGACGCCGCCTCCGGTACTAGCGGCGTTCCCCGGTTGGTCGAGCTATGCCATGAGCATTGGGAATCACCCGAACCCGTTCTTCGGCCCCGGGAGCGGCGGCAACCCGACCTACGACAACGGCCTGATCGTTCGGCTGACGGGTGGCGGAAGCGGCACGGCGACTGGCCAGGTTGGTGTGCGGATGACGGCCATTCCCGATGGCACGTCGAACACCATCCTTGCTGGCGAGATGGGGTTTCAACTCAAGGATTACGTGTTTACCAGTGGGCCGTTTACCGGGCAACTGCGCGGTGGCAACACGCAGTGGGTCTGGGGTTATGCCAGCTACTGCTTTGGTAGCACGGGCTGGCCGTTGAACGTCATCACCGGAACACCGGCCAACCGTACTGCCCGGCTCGGCGCGTTCCGCAGCGATCACTCGGGCGGGGCCAACTTCGTGTTCGGCGATGGGAGCGTGCGGTTCCTACGCAATGACATTCCCATCGAAACCTATCAGGCACTGGGTAGCCGCGATGGTGGCGAGGTGATCGCGTCTGGCGATTGAGTGAACACGCACCATGAGTTCGTGCGGGCTCGTGGTGCTGCTGTTTGCGCACGGCATCAAGCGGTCGGTTCCTGGTGCGTGAGCAGGGGAGGGTGCCCCATCCGGGTTCGCAGCACGTTCACCGCCTTCAGCACGCCACGGCGCGTGATCAACCAGCGCTCGGCCCGTCGCTTGCCCGGGAAGTCGATGAGCATCACACCGACGAATACCGTGAGTAAGCCCTGACCGGGTACACCTGGCAAAGAGAGCAGAATGCCCAGCCCAATCAGGAGGTAGCCGAGCACGTTACGCCCCAGCACCAGGAGCACCTTGAGCACGGGGTGCCGATCGAGCGGTCGGCGGGCCTGCGGGTTCACGAAGTAATCGACCGGCAAGCGCGTGACCGCAATACTCACGATGATCAGACTCAGCACGGCAGACGTGATCGCCAGGCCAATCGCCAGCGCGGCGAGGTGCCAGCCATTCCACCCCGCCGGCAGGTAAACCTGTAACCATTCGGGCATCTGATGATCTCGCCGAGCCGTGGGTGAGTGCGCTTCTGGCACGGCCATGCGCACGCTGCGCCGTATTGTATCCCCGTTCCGTGTCCAAACCGGGGAACACTGTTCATGTCGCAAGAAACGGAAGTGATTTCGTGCCCGGCGTGCCAGCACCTGCTCCGTGTCCCGCTGGATTGGCTCGGGCAACCGGTGCAATGTCCCGAGTGCCGGGCGAAGTTCCGGGCTCCCATTCGCACCGCCGATGGCCTCTCCGCCCCCGCGTTGCTGGAACCAGCGCCCGCCCGCACCCACGCTAGCATGCCACGGAAGCGGCTCGACCCGCTGTTGCTCCTCCCGGCGTTCGGCTTGCTGTTCGTCGGCTTCGCCGGCATGGTCGTGGGTGGCATCAACAGCATGCGCTACTTAAGTGACCGCGAAGAGGCGAAGCGCGACGTGTTGCAGTTGATCGAGGAATCGCGCAAGCGTGGCTTGTTCACCGGTGGCCCAGAAGAGCCCGCTGCCCGAGCCCGCCACGATGAGCAATTCGCCGATGAGCAGGTCGGCAAGATACGCGTGCTCATTCCGGTGTTCACGCTCATGAGTGCGATCGTGTTTCTGGGCGGCGTGGCGATGGCGGTGCGGCGTGGCTATAGGCTGGCTCAGATCGGGTGCATCCTGGCCAGTGTGAACGTTGCGTATGGGTGTTGCATTCCCGGTGCAGTTGCGGGGTTGTGGGGCTTCCTGATGCTGAATTCGGCGGAAGGGCGAGCTCACTTCGGCAAGTAACCCGAACGCCGGGCCGCCGATTCTGTAGGATAAGCCGATTCCCCACTGCGACACGAGATGCACCATGTCCCGTTCTGGTCGGCCCACCGACGACAAACCGTTGCCACCGCTGTACGCCATGACGCATGGCGGGATCGAAGCCATTGCTGCCGACGAGATTACCCGCGATCTGGGTGGCGAGGTCAAGAAGACGTATCGCGGGCTCGTGGTCTTCCGGATGGAAGAACTGACGCCGGCGTTGTTGCAACTGCGCACCACCGAAGATGTGTTCCTGCTGGCCTGGGGCTCCGATTCGCTCACCTACAAGGCTGAGGATCTGGACACGATCCGCACCTGGACGGCCCGCAAGCCGGACTGGGAACATCTCTTCAAGCTGCACCACAAGCTTCGCCCGAAGACCAAGGGCCGGCCGACCTATCACATCGTCTGTCAGATGCAGGGCGAGCATGGCTTCCGCCGGGCCGATGCTCGTGAAGCGTTCATCGCGGGGCTGGATGGCAAGATTCCGCGCGGCTGGCAGGACAGCAACGAGAACGCCTGGCTCGAAATCTGGCTGACCATTTACAGCAAGACCGCGGTGTGCGGCGTGCGGCTGTCCGATCGCACGATGCGCCACCGAACCTACAAGCTCGATCACATCGCGGCATCGCTCCGGCCTACGGTTGCCGCGGCGATGGTGCGGGTAGCCGGCATCGGCCCGGGGATGACGGTGCTCGATCCGATGTGTGGGGCCGGCACCATTCTGGCCGAGGCGCAAGATGTCGCACGCACCCGCAGCAAGGGTGGGCTCGTTCACGTGATGGGTGGCGACATCGACCCGAATGCCATGTTCGTATCGTCGCAGAACCTCGAGAAGTTGGGGCCGGTCGATCTGGCCCGCTGGGATGCCCGCCGCTTGCCGCTGGAAGCGCATTCGGTGGATCGCATCGTCTCGAACCCACCGTTCGGCAAGCAGCTCTCGTCGATCGACCAGATTGGCCCGCTCTACGAGGCGACCTCGGCCGAGTGGGATCGCGTGCTGCGACCCGGCGGTCGGGCGGTATTGCTGGCGATGGAGCAGGAGGGGCTCCGCCGAATTCTGGCTGGCCGGGGTTGGTCGATCATGCGGCAGATCCGTGTGCGTTTGCTCGGCCAACCCAGCGTGATGAGCGTCTGGCAGAAGAAGCACTACTGACAGAGCCTGGTGCCGTGGCGGCGTTATGGCTTCTTCTTCGGGGGGCTTTCCGTTGCCGGATCGGGGTCAGTACCGGGTTGTATTGGCCGCGACCCATCGGGGCGACGACGGATGATGATGTGGGTGCAAATATCCACACCATCGATTCGGCTGTAACGCGTGATGACCTTGTCGCCATGCTGAACATCCGAGATCCGGTAGCCACCGCCCCAGTCGCGCGGATAGTCCCCCGATTTGAGGATGTTCGACAGTTCGAACCGCTTGACACCCTCGATGAACAGCACGGGCCCTGCGGGCTGCGTGCCTGCCCCTTCGATGGTGATCGAGTCTTTGTTCACATTGGTAACCCTGCCATCAAACGCGCCCCGTACGAACTCGACGACAGGTTTGCGAGGAACTGCTTTGGCTGCTTCAGGAATCGCCCGAAGTGGAGCTTTGGGGCCAGGCGCAAAACCCAGAGCCACAAATAGCGCGGTGAAGGAAGCGACATTCATTGGAGAGTTCCATGCTCAATTGGGCGGTTCGGAACAAATAACCGCAAGTCATCAGTAGTCAGGCTACGATGCCAGTTGCGCTGGAAGCTATTCAATGCTGCATACGATTCCGAATAAATACAATGTACGATGGCAATCGTTTGAGAACACGTTCCGCGCAAAACTGCCGCGCATTGTAATAGTTGTGCCGCCGCGAATGTTCGAGTACATCAGGGGGATCAATTCCGGGTGGAATGATTCCACCCGGTCGCCCAAAGATTCCGATTGCAATACACACGTAGCCATCGCGCACGGGCACAATGTCTAAATCAACCATATCACCAAGTTGTACTTGACGAAACCGATAACCCATGCCAGGTCTATTTGACAATTCTAGTCGATCCGAAAGCAACATTGGCGCGATCGTAAACGTTCGCGGAATCCGTTTTCTCAATTGCATGGTAATGGTATTTTCTGATAAGCCTATTACTCGATCACCATATTAACTATTATTCTGAAACCAAACATTTTCCGCAATGCGTACTAAACGTGCGGACCAGCTAGATGTTGCGTGGTCAAACGGTGGAAACCTGTCGAAGTCAATAAGCGGTGTATGGATTAAGAGTGGAATGAAAATCCTAACTAACTCGCGCACCATTGTGCCTCCTTCACAGATTTATTAATGTGAAAGCCGGAGAGTTATGGATTGCCTCAATTTCTCAGTTTTCACACTTTTCTTCCACCACATGCTCCGGGATTGCGGTTTGGTAGCTCATACTTGGCGGGCATACCGTTGTTGCTATTCCGACTTGGCCATTGCGTTCCGAAACACCGAGTGCAATTGGTTACCCGATTCTGGCGAGTGGGCAGAGTATGATGCCGACCTGGTGAGCATGGAGGAAATGGTGTCTGCCCTGATGATTTCAGTTCTACTAGAAACGAGTGACTCCAGTCAAGTGAAGTTTCGATTAAGCGAGCTGTCGCGCGTTGTGGTGCGTTTCCTTTATTCCACGATGATGAAGCGGGTGCCGGTGGGGTGGTTGGGGTCCACGATGGCGACCTTGCCGCGGAACTTCCCCGTGAGCCAGTCGCGGAGCATGTCATCGGTCGCGGCCACGTCGTGAGGGTAGTTGCCATCGGGGCAACGGCCCGAGTAGCCGTTCACGACCGGAATGTTCGCCCGCAGCCCCCCCCACATGCCGAGCACGTCGGCGTACACGCCCAGCATGGTCACGCCCTTGGGGTCCGTGTAGCGGGGCACGACATAGCCGGCGTCGGCTTTGCGCAATTCTTCCGCCGTGCGATCGGCGATGGGGTAGAAGTCGGACTTGTCGAAGCTCGGTGGCTGGTACCCCGTCTGTTCATAGATGAGCACCGCGACAATCAGAGCAAGCACGAGCGTGCGGAGCCGTGGCTGCAATGGCGCAGTCACACGCGCCAGCCACACGATGCCCGCCAGCGTCCCGAACAGGTAGACCGTGACATAGACCCGCGAAACGCAGCGAATGGCGGTACCGCCCGGGATGAAACGCACGTAGCGCCACAGCGATTCGCCACCTTCTTCGAAGGTCAGCGTGAGTGCGAACCACGTTGCTGCCGTGATCAACCCCGCAGCCATCAGCGCGTGTTCGGGGTTCCGCAGCGAGCGAATGTGCCACAGCAAGTAGAGCGTTGTGGCCAGAAACAGTGTGTAGATGCCGAAACCGCTGAAGAGGAGACACTCGAACATGGTGTCCTTGCGGTACGGTTCCAGCGTCTCGTACCACGGCGTGCCGGGAAGGCCAGTCAGCCACGAGCCGGGTACGGGAATCAGCGTGGCGCAATCGGTGTACTCGCGGCTCATGCCCCAGTTCACCACCAGATAGGGCAGGAAGACGGCCA
>JBGTAO010000486.1:0-11839 GCA_041749835.1 Gemmata sp.
GAACCTCTCCCATGAATCGTCGTGAATTCTTGGCCACGGCTGCGGTTACAGCTTCTGGTCCCACTTTGTTGGGAATGACCCACAAGGCCGAAGACCCCAATCCCGTCATCGGATCGGGAGAGCACAAGTATCAGTGTTTCCATAATTGGGGACAGTTGCCCGCAGGCTTCGAGTGGCAAACGACCCATAATGTTGCGCTCGATGCTGCTGGCCTGGTGTACATTACCCATCAGGGGATTGGCAAGAAGATGGACACTGTGCTGGTGTTCGATCCGCAGGGGAAGTTTGTGCGCTCGTTTGGCCAAGAATGGCACGGTGGCGGGCATGGCATCGAGATTCGCAAAGAGGGCAACGAGGAGTTCATCTATCTTTCCAACACCTGGAACAAGTGGAAGTTGGTGAAGATGAACCTGCAGGGCGAGCCGGTGTGGGCGCAAGGTCGGCCGCAGTGCAAGCAGTACGAGAACCCCAAGGCACCCTACAACCCCACGAACATCTGCTGGCTTCCCGATGGCGGTTTCAACGTCGGTGATGGCTACGGCTCCAACTACATGCTGAACTTCGACAAAGACGCAAAGCTCGTGAAGGTATTCGGGGGCACTGGCAAGGGGTTGGGCCAACTCACCACGCCGCACGGCCAATGGGTGGACGATCGCAACCAGGAAAAGCCCGTGCTAGTGGTGTGCGATCGCGCCAACGCTCGACTTCAGACGTTCAGCCTGGAAGGCGAAGCGATAGCCGCAACCAAGCCCGGTGAAGTCGTGCTCTTCCCGGCTCATGCGAAGGTTCGCAACAAAGAACTGCTCGTGCCCGATCTGCACGCGCGGGTCTCGATCTTCGACGAGAAGAATGAGCCAATCGTACACCTGGGTGAGGATAAGGCTTGGCGTGAACGAGTCGTGGCGAGCCTGGGGAAGGGCATGACACCGGTGCGAACTCAGCCCAAAGAGTGGCCGGCGGGCAAGTTCGTTCACCCACACGATGCCGCGTTCGACAAGGCAGGCAATATCTTCGTGGTCGAATGGGTGGCCCCGGGCCGCGTGACGTTCCTGAAGAAAGTGTAATCGGGGCTACCGAAGCTGTGACGGTCAGGTGGAGTTCCGGTCAGTCGCTGCGACTGGCCGGTGGCTCCCCACACCGAAGCGAAGTTGTGGCGACTTGACGTACTCCCTCAACTTCCGAACAATGAAGTGAGGAAGATTGCCCTCCACCCCTGGCTCTTCAGATTGACTCTCCCCGATGAGATTCTTCCCCATGCCTCGCCGGTTCGTCCGTGCCTTGCCCGGTTTGCTGCTGATTGCTCTGATCGGTTGCGCCCCGGAAGAAACGATTCAAACCTACGATGTTCCCCAGGCTGCCGAATACGGTGGGCGGCGGCCACTCGCAGGCGACTACCGGATTCTGGGTGCGATGTTCCCCGCGGAAGAACCGATCTGGTTCTTGAAGTTCGCCGGGCGGGCGGATCAAGTTGCGCAATTTCAGCCCGAGTTCGACAATCTGTTGAAGACCATCCGCCTGACGCCGGAGAAGGAGGGCGCTCAGACGATCGAGCCGCCAACGTTTGTCGCTCCGGCAAACTGGACCCGCACTGGGCCGCGACTGGTCGCACGAGATGGAATCACACTACGAATCTTTGAGACGCTCCGATTCGGGCCACCAGAAACACCGATGGAGATCACCTTGACCCGCTCGGGCGGGAGCACCCTCGATAACATTGGCCGTTGGGCCACCCAGGTGGGTCTACCGCAACCGACAATCGAGGATCTGTCCAAGTACACTCGGGTGGTGTCGGGAGATGGGCTCGCTGTGCTTCGAGTCGACCTGGCTGGTCCGACTAATCCGTCCGGTGGGATGCGTGCGAAAATGCCTCGCTGAGAGCGTGAGATGCCGCGGTTGGTGTATGAGGAGATCCGATGAGTACCACAGTTGAAACCGTGACAACCTCGACGGCGTCGGGGTCGCCCGGCCCCTGGCACTACTTCCGCATAGTGCTGAAAACACTGGCTTCGTTGCAACTCACCGTAGTGCTGTTCCTCTGTTCGATTGGGCTCGTTTTCTTTGGCACGGTCGCCCAGATGGAGTACGGCATCTGGACCGTGGTGGATCAATACTTCTGGTCGTGGTACGTCTTGGTGCCCTTCGACTTGTTCCAGAAATTTGGCCAGATCTTCTTCGACCTGTCTCCGACTGAACCCCGCTGGACCGGTTCGTTCCCGTTCCCGGCTGGCAAACTACTGGGTGGGGCCATGCTCGTCAATTTGATTGCGGCCCACATGGCTCGCTTCCGCGTCTCCTGGAAGCGCTCGGGTATTCTGTTGATTCACTCGGGGCTGATTCTGCTCTTCGTGGGCGAGTTCATTACCCGTGAGTACGCCGTCGAGCAGCAAATGGCGATCAATGAGGGCGATTCGGTCAACTACACACAGGACACACGCAACTACGAACTCGCCTTTGTGAGGAAGACCGCAGACGGTGAACAGGTCACGGTCATTCCGCAAGAACTGCTTCAGAATAAGGGACGCATCAGTAACTCCGAACTGCCGTTCGATGTGGAAGTGGTGAAGTTCATGAAGAACGCCAGCTTCTTCGATCCGGCTCCCGATCTGCCCAACACTGCGACGGCGGGTGCGGGCCTGAAAATCCTTGCTCAGGAGATGAAAGAAGAAGCCGGAGTCGAGACGCAACAGAAGGGCGATATCCCCGCGCTTTACCTCCAGCTCTTCAAGAAGGGAACGCAAGACTCACTCGGCACGTTCCTGGTGACACCGTTGCTCACGATTCAAGGTGTAACGGAAAGTCTTCCCGATGGCGACGGCGTCGTGAAGATGAGTATGCGGAACAAGCGGTACTACAAACCCTTCTCGGTCCACCTGATCGAGTTTCGCCACGACAAATATGTCGGCACCATGACGCCGAAGAATTACTCCAGTCGAGTGGTCCTACTCGACCCCGAGGAGGGTGTGGAGCGCGAGGTGGTCATCTCGATGAACAGCCCGCTGCGATACCGCGGGGAAACGTTCTACCAGGCCGACTTTGATAAGCGCACGGAGAAGACGACTTACCTCCAGGTGGTGCGCAACCCCGGCTGGATCATTCCGTATGTTTCGTGTGCCGTGGTCACGCTGGGAATGATTGTTCACTTTGGGATCTTCCTGACCCAGTTCCTGATCCGGAGGGCCGCGGCATGACCCCGACCGAACCGACTGCCCCATTGCCTCCGACAACTGGAACTGCAACCCGGCCGCGCCCTCGTGGCTGGTTCATTCCCTGGTTGGTGCTGGCCATCGCTGCGATCTACGTGCTTTCCGTGATCGGGCGAATGAACCCGCCATCCAAGCCCTTCAACCTGGAATCGTTGGCCCGATTGCCCGTCATCGACGGTGGCCGCATGAAGCCACTGGAAACCGTCGCACGGGTGAACCTGCGCATGATTTCCCAGCGCGAGACATTTGTCGATGATGCCGGCGATACCCAACCGGCCATTCGCTGGTACCTGGATGTCATCGCGAGCGGATCGAAAGAGGCTCACGGAAAGGCGTGGAAGTATCGCGTCTTCCGGATCGAGAACGATCAGTTGCTCGCCGAACTCGGGCTCAAGCCCCGCGAAGGATTGCGCTACTCGTTGGACGAGATTGCACCGCAGATTGGCAAGCTCGATGCCCGGGCGCGCACGGCATTCCGCAAGAAGATGGATAAGAAGCCCATGGATCTTCTGGAGGTCAAGTTGCTGGAACTCTCCGAGCGGCTCGAACTCTTCTTTAACCTGGCCAACCTGACATCGCCCCTGATGGTGCCACCGCAATCACCCGGGGAGGAGTGGAATTCCATCGGTCGATTACGTGCCGACTCCCGGAAGGCCGCGCTGGTCGCGGTGTTGAAGCCGACGCAGGAACAACTAGCAGTTCCGGAGCGTTTCGCCAAAATCACGGCCGATCAACGCAATGAGTTGCTGATTCGCCTGGGTGGCTACGTGACACCGCCGATGGACCCCGCAGTGGTCGATCGAATTCTCTTGGGGTTTCTGAGTGAAAAGCCCGACGCGCTCTCGGGCAACGATCTCGCGGAACGGCTGATCACCCTTGGTGAGATCATGACCGAACAGGAGAACGCTACGCTCCTGTCGTTGGCCAGCGCGGCGGAAAGCCAAGGCTTTGCCCAGAATGCTGCGGCACAGCAATGGCTGAAAATGATCGAAACGTTTCAGGCCAGTAAGCCCGACGAGTTCAACACCGCCCTGCAAGAGTATCGCGACAAGTACCTGACTCAGGTTTCGTCCTACGACATCACCAAGACCAGTGCGGAAGCCTACTACAACCGCTTCGCCCCGTTCTACATTTGCACCGCACTCTATGTACTTGTCTTCACCTTGTGCGCATTGAGTTGGCTCGGAATGACGGAGCCGCTGCGGAAGTCCGCATTCTACTTGCTGTACTTCACGCTCATCATCCACACAGCCGCTCTTATTGCCCGGATGTACTTCCAGGATCGCTGGAGTGTGTTCGTCACCAATCTCTATTCCTCGGCAGTGTTCATCGGCTGGGGTTGCGTGGTCATGGGGCTCATCCTGGAGAAGCTCTATCCGATTGGGATCGGCAATACCGTGGCGGCGGTGCTCGGAGTGGGTACTGCGATCATCTCGCACAACCTCGGAGCGGGTGGCGACACGCTGGAGATGATGCAGGCCGTTCTGGATACGAACTTCTGGCTTTCCACACACGTGACCACTGTGACCTTCGGGTACACCGCGACCTTCGTCGCGGGCTTCATCGGGGCGGCGTACATTGCCCGCATGCTGGCCACGATCATACGCAATTCCTTCCAGGAACCCGGCAAAGCCTCTCCCGCCGATCTTCTGGTTTTCTCGCTCGCGGCATTCGGTTTAACCGCGATTCCCGTGATGCTCGTGGGGATCGGCCTGAACTCGGCGGCCGACTTCGAGGTGATCCCCCGCTTCATCGCGGACATCTTGACATTCCTGGTGATTGCTGCGGGAACGGTGTATGCGCTTGTGCTGCTCTTCGCCCGCGCCTCAACCGAGAATCTCGACGCACAAGGGCACCCCATCACCGGCACGGTGCCCGTAGTGGCCCGGGCCATGAATAACCTCGCACTCGACGCGGACGCAAGTAAGAAGCTCACCCAGATGATCTACGGCGTGGTTTGCTTCGCCACGCTGCTAAGCTTCGTGGGAACCGTGCTGGGTGGCATCTGGGCCGATCAGTCGTGGGGCCGCTTCTGGGGTTGGGACCCCAAAGAGAATGGAGCGGTGTTGATTGTGCTGTGGAATGCTCTCATTCTTCATGCACGCTGGGCAGGGCTGGTCCGCGACCGCGGCCTCGCCGTGCTAGCCGTCGTCGGCAATATGATCACGGCGTGGAGTTGGTTCGGCACCAAT
The DNA here is from genome assembly GCA_041749835.1 of Gemmata sp. Lineage (GTDB taxonomy): Bacteria > Planctomycetota > Planctomycetia > Gemmatales > Gemmataceae > Gemmata. The sequence continues at coordinate 5,396 of JBGTAO010000486.1, forward strand.
CAACTGGGGATTGGCCTGCACAACTACGGCTTCGATAGCCGCCTGGCCAAGGGATGCCGCTACTTCTGGTTGAGCCAGACGGCCATCATCGCTCTGGGCTTGTTACCACGCTCGTACTGGGGCAGCAGTTTGAAAGCAATCCGGGGCACGGCAGTCGCACCTTTGGCCAGTGGCACACCGGGATCAGTTGTGCAATCGCCGGTTCCGAATCTCAGTGCTGCGAACGAGTCACACGCACGGCAAACGAAGAACAAGAAGAACGGGAAGAAACGCTAACGTCCCATTCTCTGAGACCGCTCGGGCGTTATTCCCTGAGCGGTTCACGTGCTTGCCGCGGTTCATCGATCCGCGCTGTCTCAGCTTCCTTGCCCTCCGCTGCATTTCGGCGTATCCTGCGGACAAGTTCGTTCATTCCCAGATTGCGGAGCCTTTCCATGAGCCAAAAGCGTGTTCGCGTGGCCATTGTTGGCCTCGGCTTTGGTGCCGAGTTCATCCCGATTTACCAGTTGCATCCCAATGCCGAGATGTACGCGATTTGTCGGCGGAACCCGGCTGAACTCAATGCATGTGGTGACAAGTTCGGTATCGCGAAACGGTACACCGAGTTCGAGGATGTGCTGAAAGATCCGAACGTGGATGCGGTTCACATCAACAGCCCAATCCCCGATCACGGCCCACAGACGATTGCCGCGCTCAAGGCGGGTAAGCACGTGGCTTGTACGGTGCCGATGGCCACAAGCAAAGAGCAGATCCAGGAGATCGTGGAACTGCAACGCAAGGTCGGCAAGTCCTACATGATGATGGAGACGGTGGTGTACAGCCGCGAGTACTTGTTCGCCAAAGATCTGTACGATCGCGGTGTGCTCGGTCGCATTCAATTCTTGCGGGGCAGTCACCAACAGGATATGGACGGGTGGCCGGGTTACTGGCCCGGGCTTCCGCCGATGTGGTATGCAACCCACTGCGTGAGCCCGTGCCTCGCTGTGCTCAGTGACCCCGCCCAAAGCAAGAATGCGCTGGCCGAGAGTGTGGTTTGCCACGGTTCGGGCCGCATTCGTGAAGACTACATTGGCAAGTACGGCAGTCCGTTTGCGATCGAAACGGCGACGTTCAAGATCAAGGGTTCCGATGTTGTTGCCGAGGTGACACGAAGCCTCTTCGACACCGCTCGACAATATCGTGAAAGCTTCGATGTGACCGCATCCAACGTCAGCTTCGAGTGGCAGCAAGTCGAAGGCGAGGAACCGGTGCTACACATGCGAGGTTTGCCCGAACCGCAGATTCCGCGCCGGGTGCCAGTGCCCGATTTTGCGGGTCGGCTCCCCGAGCCGATCCGGAAGTTCACAGGAGCAATCCACGATGCCACGCACCTCAGCTTTGTGCAGGGCGGTGGACATGGTGGAAGTCACCCGCACCTCGTGCACAACTTCTTGATGGCGGTGCTGGGTGAGCAACCGGCGTTCCCGGATGCCCCCACGAGTGCGAACTGGACATTGGTCGGGATCTGTGCACACGAAAGCGCGATGAGCGGTGGTGATCGCGTGGCCATTCCCATGTATTAAAAGCGATTACTGGAACGAGCTTCCGATCAGTAATGAGGCCGCAGCATGAGCAACCTTGCCCATGCTGCGGCCTCGTCACCGATCGCTCAATCATTTCCCGAAACACGCTACATCTTTTCACGCGGGGCCGGTGCCACGTCCGGTGCACTGCTTGGCATCGGTGAGGGCATCGGTTCGGTTTTCACCTCGGCATCCGTTTTCTTGGAGAGTTCCACAAGTGGCGCTTCTCGGTCAATGATGGCCGCGATGTCTTCGCCACCGGCACGGGTGGACATGGCGAGCAAGACCTTGGGGTTGATGTTGGCAGGCAGGAATCGCACCGAGCCATTGGCCATCAGAGCGTAGGTCCCAATCTTGCCATCGCCGACATCATGGTTGAAGCCCCGCATGGGGTCGTTCTCATCGAGGCCACGCACGGTTGCACCACCACCCGCGAGCCAGGGTTGCGAAAGCCCTGGCGGCGTTTGTATGAGGTAAATCGTGTGAGCGAGGCCGTCTTTCACTTCCTCGACTTTCGAGCCCCAATCGTACCCGGTGATGCCCATCTTCTTGGCGAACTGCGCATCTTCGGGGTGATATCGTGCAGCATTGACTCCAATCCCTGCGATGGCCACGTAGTTCGTGCCCCCGAGCACCTGGCCATCCGGGACAAACGGAGAATTGGCCCGCCACGCGGATTGCGGGTACGTTGCCACCAGTAATTCCGGCACCCAGGCCTGAGCGGCAATCGTATTCTTTTCATCGAACCAGGCCACATCCCTGTTCACCTGTGCGGCGAGTGAGCCGCGACCCATGTACGGCAACAACTCGGCGAAGAAGCTGACCCGAGTATTCGGCGGGTAACGCAGCCCCATCCGTGAAGCGTCCGTGAGCTTTCGATCTGCGGTGCCACGGGGGAACGCCTTGGTGGCTGCCGTCATCGCGGGAACCGCTGCTGAGAGTCGAAAATAAGCCTGCTCCGAAGTGAAGACCGCCATCTTGCCCTTGATGGTGTTGGCGAAGCCGAACAACCGCGGGGCGATCAGCCGCCGGTAAGCTTCGTCGGTCCAGTTCATCTCGACAGTCAGCGTGATTTCCTGGTCGGTCAGTCCCAGGTCGATGTGCGACGGTGCTACCTGGCCCGGCTTCGGAAGTGGGGTGACCGGCCCACTGGGGTTATCGAAACCATCGCCACCCCGACCACCGAAGCCACCTGTTCCACCGCCCATACCCGGCCCGGGTTGAGACCCAAAGCCCGGTGGTCGTGTTGCGCCGCCACCCGAACCCGCGCCCAGACCCGGTGTGAGACTACTGGGTGGTGACTGCGTGCCACTGCCACTTCCATAACCGGGTCGCCCGCTCCCGCCTCCACCCAGTGTGAACCCGCCACCCGAGGGCGTACCTTCACCACCTGGGAAAGTTGTGGTTCCCTTACCGCTCGTGAATGTGCCCCCACCAGCTGTGAGATTGCGGAATTCGATGGGGAACTCCAGGAACTCGGTGGCTGCCGTCGTGGCGAGCTTCAAAGCGGGAGTGAGCGGGTCTTTCACGAGTTCCATCGCCGCGCTGTTGCTGGTGGCGACCACACGAATTGTGCCAATGAATTGCTTGGCGGTAAACGAAGTCATGTTCGCGCCCAGGAATTGGGCACGGTTCAACACGGGTTCGAGTACCTCGGCGACTGCCTTCAGTTCCGGCTTGAAGAACTTCGGATTGTAAAGACCCGTAACCAACTCCTCGGCATACAGCACTGGAGGCGGTGACGACGACTCGGAGCCCAGGCTCTTCAAGAGCTTCTTGAGCTTGGGATCAATGGTCAGGTACTGTGGGTTCTCGGCCAGAGCCATCCCAGCCACGGGGTTGCCGACCACACTGCGATATGCGGGATAGCCCGTCTTGTCGTTCAACTCCTTCAGGAACGCTTCCAGTCTGTTCCGATCACCGATCAAGATGTGCTGCGAATCGAAGATGCAAACACCGAGCGTGCGTGCCGCTGGTACAGCCACCGGCGAAGGTGGGGTCTTGGTGTAAACATCGGCAAAAAGCGAGCCCATGGATAATGCACTACCCAGACCGCTGGCAAAGGGATTGCTGATGAAGGTATACAGCAGGTGATCATTAAGTTTCTTCGGGCCGTTCGGCGCGGCGGCATCGTGGACAATCTGCATCCGGGCCAGCACCTCTTGTTCGGCGATGGGTTCACGCAGGCGGATCACGCCGAAGGGGTCTCGTGTAGGCCCCACGAACGCGTGGTAGTAAACACCGACGTTGCTCGCCTCCACCCCCATCGATGCGCGGAACAGTTCCTGCGTGACACCGTCAAATAGACTGTTGGCCGGGGTTTGTCGGAGCGTATCGACATCGAAGCGGTAGAGTGAGACGGTTTGCCCAGGTAGCAGGTTGCTCGCTTCTCGTTTGCTAAACGGGATGACCACCTTCGGCTTCACCGCCGCTGTTTTCTCCTTCTCCTTGTCCTTGTCTTTGTTGTCCGGGTCTTCGGTTCCTTGTTTGCCGTCCGGGTCTGTGCCTTCTGGCGGAGTGGTATCTTTGGGCGTGCCACCTTTGGGGATGTTGTTGCCACCACTTGCGAAGCCTTTATTCACAGGCTTCCCACCATCTCCACCGATGAAGGAATAAGCGGCAATCGCCAACACACCGACGGCAATTACACCAGCAATGACCGCGAGGAGCTTTTTGGAACCCTTCGGTTTCTTCGCGCCAGATTCAGCGGTGGCCTTCTTTTTGGCATCTTTCTGTTTCTTATCGGCTTTCCCATCGTCCTTGGGAATTCCGCCGGCGGGTTCTTCCACCTTGAAGCGGTACTTGCATTTGAGGCACTCGACTTTAGTGCCAATCAGTTTCGGATCCTTGATCGGAACCGGAGTTTCGCAACTGGGGCACGGGACCTTGTAGCCGGCCATGGAACCTCCCCGAAATGGATGATCGAGCGGAAATGATCGCGTGATCGCATCGTAGCTTCATCTTATCGGGCCACGTTTCCCGGGTGCAAAGCCATTTTGCCGGAAGACCGCACCACTGTTACACAGTATTTGGGAGAACCCGAATATCCTCGAAGAGCGACTTGACAGGCTTTTACTCTGGGCGTGGACTGGCAAAACGAGAAACTGGGGAACTGTGTCCAGTTATGCCGGAGGGCCGGTTATTCGAGGCCGAATTGAAGTGACTGGAACGATTTTATCTTCAATTCGGGTGATACAACGCTATCCTGTCTAAGTCTATTAAAGTTCCATCGTCCCGCGGGTTCCGCGGAGCAGTCACCCCATGCCTTCACCGATCAACGGTATTTTTGAACGCATCCGGCCGCGGCAGTATGGTCGGCGACAACCCATAATCCTGCTCAATGGACTCGCTGAGCAGGCCGAGTCGTGGTACCGAAATCGGAAGTTCTGGGCACGGTACTTCGATGTTCACACGCCCAACATCCTCGCCTACGAGGGCGAGGCGTTGCACCGGCGGATTGCCTCCCGGCAGCCGATTTCGGTTGAGTATCTCGTGGAGCAATTGCACACTTATGTCGATCAGTTTGTGCAAACTCCGCCCTACAACTTGGTTTCCAGTAGCCTGGGTGGCAAGATCGCGGTCGAGTTTGCCGCCAAGTACCCGAACCTGGTGAATCGCGTAATCTTGTTGTGCCCCTCGGGAATGGGCGACAAGGAACAACTGCCCATCATCGAAGGTGTCGTCGGGCGCGATGCACAGGCCATGGTCAAGAGCGTGTTCATGAAGCCGCGACTGGCGGATCGCGAGATGCTCCGCTACTATCGAACGCGCTTCAATAGCCGCCGCTGGAAGACCGGGTTCCTGAAATCGGTTCGCGGTACACTCGATCACACGGTTCGGGAGCGCTTGGCCGATGTCAAATGTCCGACGCTTTTGGTGACAGCAAGCCACGACAAAATTTGTTGCCCCAAGACGGCTGAGGAAGCGGCCAAATCGCTCCCGCTGGGGCATTTCCTGAAAGTGATGAACTGCGGCCATGCTCCTCAGATAGAGAAACCCTGGCAGATCAATCGCCTGGTCGTACACTTTCTGAGCGCATCCCGTCCAACTGCCCACCCCTCATGGACGCAACTACTCCTTGCCAAGCCCACTCGAGTGCAACCGAAATGATACCGCAGACTCCGGGCGCTGATCCAAAATCCAACCCCAAGCCACCACAAATCCCACCAGGTGGGCCGGACTGGTGGCTCATGATGAAAGCGTTCTTGAAGCAGGGACGGAAGATCGCGTCAGTCGCCCCGAGTTCTCGCTTCATGGCCCGCACGATTGTCAACGGCATCAACTGGGATACCACCCGGTGCATAGTGGAACTCGGCGCGGGCACTGGCCCGATCACTGCGGAGACGGTCAAACACGTCAAGTCGCACACCAAAGTGATCGTGATCGAACTCGATCCGGTATTGTGTGGCCGACTGAGAGCCCGCTTCGCAGGATCGCCTAATATCGATGTAGTTCAGGGCGATGCCACGAGGTTCGATGAGCTGCTTGCAGCACGCGGGATCGACAAAGTTGATCATGTGATCTCGGGCTTGCCGTTACCGTCGTTCCCTGAGGAACTGCGGAATGCCGTACTCGATGCGTCGTCGCGCACGCTGGCCAAAGGCGGCACATTCCGCCAGTTGACCGTGATGCCGATGGTGTACTACAAGCTCTACCGTCGCTACTTCGACGATGTCCGCTTCCAGTTTGTGCCCTGGAATCTCCCTCCGGGTGGTGTGTATGTCTGCCGTGGGTACCGTTCCGCAGGCGTCGAAACGACGGCCTGAGTCCGAACTGTTCACGGTTCGAAGTTCCACCGCAATCGCCCACCCACATCCCGCGGGTGGGCGTTTTGATTCCTGGGCCTTGATTCCGGAGTTCCCATGGCGAGCACGGCATTCCT
>JBGTAO010000487.1:0-3666 GCA_041749835.1 Gemmata sp.
GTCCCGCACGTCATCCGTGGCGGGATCGCTGGCAGATATCGCGGTAGCGGTCATCAACCAAGTCGATCTGCAGATGAGCCAGGGGGTTTACGGGGCTGATCCTGTGGTGCGGATTCAGGACTTCCAATTGCGAGGTACTCTCAGCGGGGGTGTCCTCAGTGGATCTGTGACGGGGCTGCTGAAGGGCTTACCGGATGGCCATCCCGTTCGCCAGGTCGATCCGCTTGGCGATGGCGATGTCCAATTCGTCGTTCTGGGTGCACCGGGCCTGCCCTGGGTGCGTCTGAGCCAGGTACGGAGGCTTACTAATCTCCGCCGTGACTTCGAGGAACGTGAACACGCTGAACGTGAACGACTGCGGGGGCTGGAACAAGAGGCCTGGGAACGAGCCCGGGAAGCGGACCCGGATTTCCAGCGCCGGCAGGTTGCGGGCCTTCTGGCTGAGGTTGAACGCCTGAAAGCGGCTTCGGTCGGCTGAGCTTTCGCCGGTCGGCGAAGCTGGTACAATGCGGTCTGTTGTGTGGGGTTGACTTGCGACGGAGCCGGGCGTGTGATGGCGTCCGGCTTCGTCGTTTTTCGTTGGGTTTGCATTCGGCATCGATCTCCGAAAATTCCTACGCGATTAACTCCACCCGGGCGGATCGGATCAGGCTCTAGTGGACAAATGTTACTACCGCAGTTCTACCGCAGATGTGAATCGTGTACGTGAAAATCCCCTAGGATTTTGCAATACTAGATAACAGTTGCAATACCCCTATGAAGTGGTAAACAACCTGGAATTCCTAGGCTTTTCTTGGCCGATGCGAGTATTAAAGGTTCGCCTTACACGCGAATGGTCACAGGTTCAAATCCTGTAGCGCCCATTAGAACGTCAGTACAAGAGAGTACAGGATCGGACAGAATAGGACCTAAGTGCTGACCTACTGGCACTTGCGTCAAGTCTGTCCGATCCTGTCGTTTTTGGTCCGCTCCCGTCTGCGCCGCATTTTGCGCCACCGAGTGCGCCGCATTTTGCGCCGCTTTGGCGAAGTCGTCTCCCGTCACCATTAGGTAATGCTCAGTCGCAATGGCCTGCGAATGGCCCAGCCAGCTGGCGGCAACGTGGCTCGGGAAGTCGGCCACCAGTTCTGTAGCTCGGGATGCTCTCAAGTTCACCCACGGTTTTGGCCACGGGGTTAACCCGGCCTTGCGAATCAACCGGGTCAAATGGGTACCCGGGTTGGCCTTCCCAATGCCGTAGACGCAATACTTCTCGCCCTCGGGGCAAGACTCGAAGGCATCGAGCAACGGTTGAACCAGTTCCGGGAACAACGGGATCTCTCGGGCCTCATGGCCTGCATGTCGTGCGGTCTTGGGAGAGTGAATCCTGATCCGCTTCCTTGTCCAGTCCACATCGTTCCAGGTGATCGTATGGCTCTCACTCGGAACCCGAACACCACCGAAGCGGGCCAGTGCCACAAGCAAGCACCAGGAAGCGTTAGGACACACGTCCAGGAGGCGCGATGTATCCTCCCGGGTGATAAACCTCCGCTTGCCTGCGTTACCCGTCACCGTGGCCGACAGGCCCTTAAACGGGTTACTTGGAATCAGTCCCCGATCCTGAGCATCGTTGAAGAACTGGCGGGCGATTCCGATCCTGCGCCGGATGGTAGCCGTGGCTAACGTCTCAACACCGTCCCCGTGGAGTAGAACCCGCGCCTCGGGTGTGCGAAGCCATCGCTCGAAATCGCGGGCATGGTGGCTCAGGATGCTGGCCAGTGGTTTTGTTGGCCCGAAGTAAGCCAGGAGTACCCGCTCGGTGCGCTGCCAATTCGCCACCGTACCAGCGGTCACATCTGGCCTCCGGGAAAAGTAATCCTCAAGGAACCTCCCCAGCGTCGTAGCCTCCGGACCAGCCTCACAGAGCCCCACGGAAGCCAGCTTGGCACGAAGTGAATCCCCGATCGAGCCAAGCCAACCGGCCGTATCGCGGGGAACGGGCTGGCCACTCAACTTACTGGCCAACAGTGCTTCGATGTGTCGGCGAATATTCTCGGCAGACTTCTTGTCAACACGACCGATACGAATTGTCTTCCGAGTCTTATCCGGCGCGGTGAACAAGATTCGACGGAACCCGTTTTTGTCGTTACTCACGCTGGCCATCAAGACGACTCCTTGTCTAAGTTTCTTTCTTATGTAGTAACGCGAAAACAAACTCTAAGATTCTTTCTTATGTAGTAGCTTTAAATATAGCCACACCCACACCCTTGGCCAACGCTCTTACTGCGGTGCAGAACTCACCCACGGCAAGGCGAACCACCCCGATAGTCACCACTGAGCGTCTCCATGCCGTTTTCTGGCCCCCCCCATACCACCACCCAAAAGTCCCTACAGTTAGATTGTTTTACTTGTATCTAATACTAGGGACTTTTGGGTGGGGTCAGCAGGGGGGACGGCTCCAGTCGGGGTTGATGAGGTAAAATTCCGGGGTGGGGCCTGGTTTGTGGTTGTCAGGTTGCGCGGGGCGGATGTAGTTGTGGTCGACCAGCATTTTGAGTGCGGGGACAATGGCTTCGGAGGACTGCACCGCAGTCTTATCCTTGACGGCGAGGAAGGCGCTGGTCTTCGTGAAGTGGTTCATATCCGGGCGGCGTGACATCCACCGAATTAGCCGCTGTGCAATCCTGGTAGTGGGGTCACCCGATCCGCGCCCATGGCACCGGAGTGCGTGCTTCTCGAAATAATCGGCTAGCAGGGCCGCGCCAGTCATCTCATCTGCGCCGATGATTTCCTTGGTTTTCAGACAGGCCAGGAGGCAAGCAAAACGCAACCCGTAGCCACGGAACTTGGACAGAACGCCCCGGAATGGGTCCGATACTTCGAGCGCATTTATTTTGTGTGCAAGCCCCGCTGTGTACTCAGACCACGCCGCACGTCCTCGCTCGTTGAAGTTAATGAAGTAGGGGCGATAAGTGGTCATGCACCCCGGTTCCGGTTCGCTCACCATCTCCAGTGCCAGCAACCGCATGAACACCTGGCAGTATGCCCGCTCGACAGGCTCCGAAACCGTCCCCCATGTCTCAGCCACTGCGGGTAACGGGTCGGGATAACTGAGCAAGAACCGATCAAGAAAGCCGTCCTGTGCGTGAACACCGTGGCGGTTATCACCTCGGAGTTCCGGCAGGCTGTCGGGGCAGAGCATCCCGGCAATAGCCACGAACGGGTGTGGAATAATCAACGGCCCGGCGTCATGACTACCAGCCCGGTTAACCTTGCAGTAACTACCGGCCCAGGCGCTGAGCCAGAACTGTCGATCCGAACCCTTACCCCCGCTGCGGTACTGATCCATCGACCGCAAGAAACCAACCAGTTCGTCCTTGAGTACGATAACGCCCCGCGGGTTGTCGCACAGGACCTTGCCGCACGCTTCCACAGTCACGTCATCCAGCGTGGACTGGCGGAGATTTGGTCGCGGCGGCTTGCTGGGTGGTTCACCCACGCACCCATTCGATTTCCATTCCTTCATTGCTGCGGCGTGGCGATCCGACTCGACATCGAATGCCGACTTCGCCGTCACGTTCTCTGCGACCCATCGTGCCTCCTCCCTGTGGAGTGGTGCCCGCGCCTTGGCGAACGCCGGACTTTTGGTTCCACCCGGAGGCGCAACCAGTGCCGTCCAAAACAAGG
>JBGTAO010000488.1:0-5461 GCA_041749835.1 Gemmata sp.
GAAAAGCCCGGGTGCGCGATTGCTTCGGGAAATTGTCATCGAAAGCTTTGCCCACGAATCGCCCTTGGGAAGCGAGCAACAACACATCGACTCGTATTACGAACCCGGGCCCGATGTCCCCGCCAACATCGATTCCTACGATGGGCCGTCCATGCACGCCTTGTGTCGGTGCTCCAACCTGGCCAGCGTAAGACTCTTCCAACTGGGTGAAGGGAACGCGGGTATTGATGGCCAAGAAGAAGAATATGTCAACTGTCACACGTCGGGTGAGTTGGCTTATCATCTGGTGAAACAACTCCCCAACATCGAGCAACTGTATCTGTTCGCCCACCGGGTCGATGCGAACAAGCTGTTTGTGTTACCCATGCCCAAGCTCCGCGTGTTGCAGCTTTACCACAGCCACTCGTATCCGCTCGACAAGCTGGCTGTAAATCCGAGTCTCACCAACCTCTCGACCCTCCTTTGCCACCCTCACGCACTGGAATACGACGACGAGCAAACTGGGGCATATATTCGGCTTGAACACCTGCGGGCAATTTGCCGATCACCGCATCTCCAGAACCTCCGGTTTCTACGATTACGCTTGACCGATTTCGGCGATCGCGGTGCGAAAGAACTCGTCGATTCGGGTATCCTCAAGCGCCTCAAGCTGCTGGACCTGCAAGGTGGCTGCATCACCGACGAAGGCGCGAGACTATTGGCGCAGTGCCCGGATCTCAAGAATCTGGAGTATCTGAATCTGCGTGCCAATGCCATGACCAGTACCGGAACCAAGGCCATCAAGGACACCGGCATCAGGGCAGAGCTGACCGCCCAACACACTCAGGTTCCATCGGGCGGTGACGAAATGCCGGAGTACCTCTTCGAAGGCGACATCGAGTGAGCGGCCGTTGCCAACAGGTGTTACATCCGCCTCGCTTCATCCTGATTGCCAACGCCGGTACGCCACGCTGTTCACACTTTTGCAGTGAGTTCAAGGGTTACTTGAGGACCGGGCAAGCCGAGCCGGAACTGCATGTGGTGCCCTGGGCCGAGGTGATCGCACGGGGCGGTGATCTCGCGGATCTGGCACTCTTCGATGAGCCGGCGATCGTCCGAATCGAATCGCCGGGGAAAGATTACCAGGTCACGCAGCTGCTCCTCGAATCGGGAGCACACGGCAACCCCAGCGAGTCGAGAGTGAACTGGCGAGAGGTGGACCTTCCGTTCGGGTGCTTGGTTCGCCCAGGGCTCTACCATCTCGGGTTCCGTCGCGTACTGGAGGGATTGCACCACTTTCTGGCAACACGCCCACATCTCCAGACAACCGCGGCCCCACTCGACATCGCCGTGATGTTCGACAAAGCCGCAACCGCTGCCAGGCTTTTGGCCGCTGCGGTGCCCACACCCGAGTTTATCCCAGGTCCACCCGATTCGGAGGATGTTCTTTCAGTCGTGCGGCAACTCCCCTGGTCGACCACCTATGCCAAGCTCAATACCGGTTCCTCGGCCAGCGGGATCGTGGCGCTTTCACAGCTCACCGGTTGTGCAAGCAAGGGAATCAGTTCGCTCGTGGAGCATCGCGGTTGCTTTTACAACACCCGCTCGCTGCGCCGGATGCGGGGTGATGAGTTAACAACAGTGCTCCGGTTTCTGGCGCATGAAGGGCTCTTCTTGCAGCGTGGTATTGCGATGGCACAACTGGAAGGGCAGAACTTTGATGTACGGGTGCTCTGTGTGGCCCGGAAGCCTGTTGCCACGATCTTTCGGCTCAGTTCCAGCCCGATGACCAACTTGCATCTGGGTGGCCGGCGCGGCGATCCCGCACGGTGCCGCGCGGCTATTCCCACACGCCATTGGCTCGACGCGATGGATCACTGCGTCGAGGCCGCAAGTTGTTTCGATTCGCTGGTTGTCGGTGTCGATCTGCTCTTTGAACGGGGCCTGCGCCAGCACCACATTCTGGAGGTCAACGCCTTTGGCGACTTCTTCCCGGGTTGGGTCGATTCGCGCGGGCGTTCCATTTATGAGCTGGAACTCGACGCCTTGGCGGCGCGTAATTCGTGAGGGTAAGTGCTCTTACTCCACTTCCGGGCTCAGCAACGATTTCGCACTCGAATCGCGTTGATCTTCGAGCCACGCCACATCCGTCGGGTCGTCCGCAAATCGCTTCACGCCCACCTGTTTGATTGCGGAATCGGGCACAACGTTCAGTGGGGTATAACACGGATGATGCGATTCCTTGTAGGGATTGTTGCGTGCCGCGTTGTAGCAGCAGATCATCGCCCACCGGGCGTTCTCGCTGGTGTTTTGATCGCTGCGATGCAGTAGGTTCGGGTGGAAGAAGAGTGCGTCGCCGGGTTCCATCAACACATGCACAAGTGGGAACTGCTCGGGCCGCTTCAGCAGCTCGTCGACACGTTCTCGATCCACGCCCGCCTGATCTCCCGTAAGGATGTGATTAATGCGGCCACAGTGATGGGAATTGCGGATCACCTGAAGGCAACCGTTTTCCAGTGTACATCGATCAACTGCGATGAAGACGCTCACAAGGTTCGGGGCCAGCACGCCATTCTGGTACCAGTAGCCATAGTCTTGATGCCAAGCCCAGGCACCACCCACCTTGGCATCCTTCAAGATCATCTTCGAGTGGTAATGATAGACCTCGTCACCCAGGAGCTTTTCACAGCTACGAACCATTCGTTCACAGCGTGCAAACATTCCGTAGATGCCATCGCCGGGGTGGTTCCACAGGGAGAGCCGCACCACACCCCCTTCCCCATCAGCCCGGCCGAACGATCGTTTATCCAGTTCATTATCTTCCTTGGCCGAGCGGCGCAGCAATTCGATCTCGTCCGGGTCGTAGAAGCCCTTGGCGAGCGTGTAGCCATCGCGCTGGTAGTGATGGATCGCTTCGTCGGTGAGGATGTTCGACATCACGTTCACTCCTTGCAGAGCTGCGACAGTGTGAGATGGCTCCGGTGCGGCGTGGACCCGATCACCGTACTTCGGTTACCATATCCCAATTCGAATCATTCCCCAACTCACAGTATCCATCATGCGAATTCTCTCTCCAGTACTCTTCTTCATCCTGACGACAACCGTCACGCGAGCCGACACTGCTGCACCAACCCCAGCACCAATCGATCAACCACGCCCGACTGCAACGGCAGCCCAGGCCATGACGTTACCAGAAGGCTTCTCGGTCACCCTCTTCGCCGGGGAACCGGACGTGGTGCAACCCATCGCATTCACATTCGACACACGCGGGCGGATGTGGGTAGTGGAATGTCTTAGTTACCCGAAGTGGACCAAGGACGGCACCAGCGGCGACCGTGTTGTGATCCTGGAAGATACCAATGGCGATGGCCGATTCAACAAGAAGACCGTGTTCCTGGACAATGGAGCCAACCTGTCGGGTATCGAACTCGGCTTCGGTGGGGTGTGGCTCTGTTCATCGCCCAACTTGCTCTTCGTTCCCATCCTTGACGCCGACAAGCCCGGCAAGCCCGAAATCGTGCTGGATGGTTGGAACATGATCGACACGAAGCATAACATCTTCAACTCGTTGACTTGGGGCCCGGACGGCTGGCTTTACGGCTGCAACGGCATTCAAGCCAAGGCATCGGTTGGCGCTCCGGGCACACCGAAAGAGAAGCGATCCTACCTGGATTGTGGCGTGTGGCGTTACCATCCCACCCGCAAAACCTTTGAGGCTGTCGCCCACGGCACGACGAACCCTTTTGGCCTCGATTTCGATGAGTTCGGTGAATTGTTCATTACGAATTGCGTCATCGATCACTTGTTCCACTTCGTGCCCGGCGGGCACTATGAGCGCATGTTTGGTCAGGATGTGAATCCACATGCCTACAGCCTGATGAAGAGTTGCGTCGATTACAAACACTGGGGGAGTGGAGCCTGGACCGAGAGCCGCGCCAACAACGATGGCTCACTGAAGAAAGAGCACGACGATGCCGGCGGTGGCCACGCGCACAGCGGATGCGCGATCTACCTGGGCGATAACTTCCCGCTGGAGTATCGCAACACGCTCTTCACAGCGAATATCCACGGCAACCGATTGAACAACGATGGTCTGGCTCGAACACCCGCGGGCTACAAGGGCGTCCGTCGCAAAGATTTCCTGTTCGCAAACGACCCGTGGTTTCGTGGCATCTGCGTGAAGACGGGCCCCGAGGGCGGATTATACGTCAGCGATTGGTGCGACACCGGCGAGTGCCACAACTACGACGTGGCCGACACCAGTAACGGCCGCATCTACCGTGTGATTTACCAGAACGCCAAACGGTGGGCTGGTGACGTTTCCAAACTCACCGACGCCGAGTTAGTGAAACTCCAACTCTCGCGGAATGAGTGGTTTGTGCGGCAGGCCCGGCAAGTACTTCAAGAACGTACCGCCGTTGGCAAGCTGACGAAAGAGGCAATCGCGGGGTTACGAACGATTCTCACCGACGAGAAGGACGTAGCACGCCGGCTCCGCGGGCTGTGGGCTTTGGTCGCAACCGGGCAGTTCACACTGTCCGATGCAAAAGCCCTTCTTACAAGCCCTGACGATACGCTCCGTGCATGGGCGATCCGCAGTGCCCTGTCGCTCGGAGAACCGGAGGACGCTGTGAGTCTTCTTGTCGGCGATGCACTCCGAAAAGAACCGTCGGATTTCGTTCGACTCCAAACGGCTGCCGCGTTGGCACAGACCCCATCTCGGGGTGGGATGGCCATTACGCTGGCCAAAAGTCTCGTTGGCAATGAAGATGCGAACCTGACACTGATGATTTGGTATCGCGTGGCCGAGCACCTGACACGAAACCCTGGCGAAGCTGCCGTAGTTCTCCGCGATGTTCATAGCCCCGTGATTGTACGAAACACGGTTCGGCACTTACTCAGTGGATCAAACGATGCAGTTCAGGCCGAACTCCAGCGCCTGGTCAAGTTACTCAATTCAGCAGAAAACCCGGCTCTTGCTTACCAAGTGTTGCAAGCGATGCGCGAATCGTTAGCTGGTCGGCAGAACCTCCAGATACCCGAGGGTTGGGCGGCCGTGCGCCAACGGCTCTCGCTCGCCACACGCGATGTTGCATCTGAGGCGGAGGCGGTCGCGGTTATATTCGGCGAGAAGGAAGTGATCGCGGAGCTGCTCAAACGCATCACGAATCCAAACGCGAACCTCGAAGCCCGCCGAAGCGCGGTCGCACGACTCGCACCACGAAAGCTCCCCAACTTCGCAACCACTCTTCACAAACTTCTCGATGATGCTAACCTCCGGGGCACTGCCGTGCGAGCGCTGGCGAGTGTACCAGACGCCAACACACCGAGCGCAATTCTCAAGGCGTACCCGAAGCTCACGGCCGAGGAGAAGCGGGACGCCGTGCAAACGCTTGCCGCGCGATCGGCCTGGGCCAATGCCCTTCTCGATGCAGTCGAGAAGAAGGAACTGCCGCGTGCCGATATCCCCGTCACCACGGCC
>JBGTAO010000489.1:0-22309 GCA_041749835.1 Gemmata sp.
GCCTGGCTGGCCGCATCGCCACCCGAAGCCGCCGAGCCCGTGACACCGAGCGATGGCCGGTCTTCGGTGGGCAGAAGCATAGCGGCCTCGAACACTCCCACGCTACCGTATCTTGGCCCAGCCGCACCCCGCTCGCTCATCAACAGTTCTCCCGCGTCGCCTCCACCAATGCCCAAGCGATTCCTGCTCTGGGTGGATGGCGTCGGTGGGTATCTCGTTTGCCTGTCGAACCGCGTGACGTTTGGCCAGGCCACCAGTGATGGCCCCGTCGATGTCCCGCTGTTTGCCGATGTGTCGCGGATGCACGCCGAGATTCACCGGGACGGCGAAGGGTATGTCGTGGAATCGGGGCGCACGATCCTGGTGAATGGCCGCGACGCCACCCGCGCGATGCTGGCCGCCGGCGACCGCGTAACCCTCGGCACCACATGCCAGTTTCTCGTTCATAAGCCGGTCACCGTAAGTTCGACCGTTCGGCTGGAACTGACAAGCGGCCACCGGTTGCCGGTCGCCGTCGATGGTGTGCTGCTGATGGGCAACGAGGTGATGCTGGGGCCTGGGCCGAATTCGCACATCATCCTGCCCGGAGTGTCGGCCCCGGTGCTCATCTACCGATCGAAAGAAGGGCTGGGTGTGCGCGTTCCCGATGTCGTGTTCCGGATCGATGACCGAGTGTGCCGCGATCGGGCAACACTGCCACTTCCTTCCGTAGTCACCGCCGATGCGTTCACCTTCGCCCTGGAACCCGTCGGGACGCGGCTGTAGTTTCTTCGCAATTGTCGATCAGCGATCTCAAGTTTCCGGTGGGATTGTGCCGATTTTACTCCTGGTACCGCCGCGCGGTTCTCCGGAGGACGACACATGCTCATCTGGCTGGCTTCGTATCCACGATCGGGCAATCGATTTTTCCGGGCGGTCGCCACGACGCGCTTTCACATGCCGCAGCGAACCAAACATCTCGATCCGCCAGAGACAGACCCGCATTACGAACTGGTGCGGTCGCTGGACGTACTCGCGGCCTCGCCACGGCCCGCGTTGGTCAAGACCCACGAATTCCCGGACGCCGACACCCACCCCGCCATCTACCTGCTCCGGGATGGCCGTGATGCCATGGTGTCCTACGCTCACTTTGCACTGGTGATCGACGAGAAGCGTGACCCGGCCGAGGTCACACCGGCGATGTTCCACGACAAGCTCCGGAATATGCTCCTGGCAAAAGATGCAACCTACGGAAGCTGGGCAGAGAACGTGACGGCCTGGGCCAAGCGCCCCGGCACCGTTCTGGTGCGCTACGAAGATTTGGTGCGCGATCCGGGCGTGACTGTTGATGCCGCTCTCGCGGCGGCGGGTTGCCCTACGCCACGTGTGTGCGACGAGGTTCCCACCTTCGAGCAAATGAAGAAGGTGAACACGAAGATTGTGCGGCGGGGCGTGGTGGGAAGCTGGAAAGATGAGTTCCCGAGCGATCTGATACCGCTATTCTGGGAACGCAATGGCGAGGTGATGCGTGCGATGGGCTACAACGATGCCGCACAGTCGGCAGCCTGAACAACTCTCCATGCGAGCGGGGAACCGTAAGCCCCCGCTCGCTGGAATGCCGGAACCACCTTTACTTACGCGGTAGCAACTCGGGCAAGTTGGCGATCCGCATCGCCGTGACCGCCATCACCTGGGCACCCTGAATCAGGTTGGGCTCCTTCGCTTTATCGAAGGTATCGCTCTGCGTGTGGTGCGTGAGCCGATACTCATCCATGTCTTGAAGGCACGCGAACCCGGGCACACCGGCGCTGTTGAACGGAAGGTGGTCAGTGCCACCCATCCCGCGAATGTTCAGCCCCACCCAACCATCGACATCGGCCAGCGTCGCCAGTTCTGGCTCCAGCACAGTCATGCACGACTTGCGATTCTGCATGCCGAAACCCTGAACTTTGCCGGTACCGGTATCGTGCACGAGCGCTGCCGAGTGTTTATCCATATCCGCTTTGTGTCGGCTCACGTATTGCCGCGAACCGTGCAACCCTTGCTCTTCACCGGTGAAGAGCACAAAGCGAATGGTTCGCTTGGGGCCATGCCCCTGCTTGGCCATCGCGGCAATGGTACGGGCCGCTTCGAGAACGACCGTGCTCCCAGTGCCGTTGTCGGTCGTGCCACTGGCGAGATCCCAGGAATCGAGGTGAGCCCCCACCACGACGACTTCATCGGGTTTCTCGCTGCCGCGCACTTCCCCCACCGTGTTGAACACGGTGATCGGTCCGGGAATGAACGTATTCTCGATCTCGGTTTCCACACGTGTGGTCGCGTTCGCGCGGCTCGCCAAGCGGTGCAGCAAGGCGTAGTGCTCATGGGCCATGAAGACCCGGGGAATCCGAGCCTCTGCGGCGGCGCGATCGGCGGGCCAGCCACCAGTGGTAACGAGCAAACCGTGGGGTTTGCCGGCATCGCTGACCATGCACGCCACACCTTCGGACTTCAGGAATTCCGTGAGATCGGCCTGGAAGCCTCCGCGCCCGAAGCCCCCGCCGCCCTTGGGTTGTTCCTTCTTGGGTTGTTCCTTCTTGGGATCGTCTTTCTTGGGGTCATCGATCTTCTCGGTTACCTTCTTCGGTGGTTGCTCCTGGGTTTCCTTCTTGGGTGGCTGCGTTACGTCTGTCACCGCTTCCGCTTTCTTGGTGTCGGCTTTCTTCGTGTCGTCCTTCTTGGGAGCGTCTTTCTTGGGAGGTGGGCCACTACCGCCGGGGCCATAGCGCAGATCGGTGATCGGTGCCACGTTGGTCGGGGCATTCGTGAGGACCACGGCATTCTTGAGCTTGCCCTTGTACTGTTCCAGATCGGCCTTGTTGCGGGCTTTGAGGATCACCACATCGCCGGTGACTTTGCCATTGGTGCCCGGAGTCCACCCGGCGGCGGCCACGATGAGTTCCCGGCCGGAATCGGGTTCGACGATCTTCATGCTGGCTTTACCGCGCTGCCAGCCCACGGGCACTTCCCACGGCTCCAGGCGAACGTTCTCTAGACCGTACTCTTTCATCTTGTCGGCAGTCCAGTTATTGGCTCGTTCGAGGTTCTTGGAACCGGTGAGCCGACCGCCGATGACATCGGAAAGGTATTGCAGGTTCTTCATCTGCTGCGAGCGGTTCTTGATCTCGCCGATGATCGCGCGATCGAGATCCTCGGGTGTCTTGATCTCGGCTAGCGCCCCGGCAGGGCGGGGTGCGGGTGCTTGATCGCGGGCTCGCGATTGCACAGGCAAAATGGTGAACGCCAGCGCTGCAAACGCTGTGGCCAGGCCCGCTGGCCGAAGGGGCAGCAACATAAAGACTCCCAAAAATGAGAAGTGAAGCAGCGGGAGAGACAGTTCGGAAGGCTCATTGTGCCCGACAGGTCGAACAGTAACAACACCCCGCTTCGCGCTTTTTTCACAGATGTTGGTAACTCGGGAAACCTGTGCACGCGATTGCTCGCACGCCCGACCTCGCCAGTTTGTTGTAACTCCCCCAGGTTGCCTGCAGGTGCGATCACATCTCGAACCAGCAGATGCGAATTCCGGGAACCTCTTGGCGCGACGCACAACAGTGGCTATGTGAGCCCCGATCTCGCGCCCCTTGCGCGAACCCGACCCGCTCGGATCGAGGGTCCCGGATGACCGCCCACCGCTGGTCGCTTGTACTGTTCGCCGCCCTACCGGCGCTGATGTTGCCGGCATGCCTCCACATTGAGACAACACCGGTCGCACCGCCCAACGCCCCAAGTCGAATGGGGATGGATGCGGCACGGCGGGTTTCGGAACAGGCGTTAGCCTCCGATCACAAGACAGAGTTCCGCTCACTGCTGCCGCGTCCCGGAGTTGTGGTTTCCACCAGGCCGGCAAGCAAGGACAAGGATGTGATGGCGGCCCAAAAGGCCGACACAGCGATTCCCTCACAGGCCGGTGGCCCCCTGCCACCTTCACCACCAGGCGGGGGATTGTTCGTCAGCGAACCACGGCCATTCCCGTATTCGCTTCCATCGCTGGCCGGAACATCGCCGGAATCACCACTGCTGGCAGCCGTTCGTGCTGATGTGGCTGGGCGACCACAAGAAGCGATCGAAGCTCTGAAATCACTGGACAAGCTCAATCAAGATTTGATTCTAGCACTGCTGCCGATTCTTTCCCGCATCACCACGACCGACTTGATCGGCGATCCGGTGAGCACGGCGATGCTGGCGGAGCAGCTCCGGAGTACCGCGAGCCGGCTCGAACCGCGTGCGGCGCTCCGCATCGGTTCCGTGGCGTTCTGTCGCCGAGTTTCGGGTTTTGGCCAGTACGAACCGCGGCCCGAGAACGAGCCGTATCATCCGAACGACAAGGCCTTGCTGTACCTGGAGGTCCGCAACCTGGTGAGTCAGCCCGCCGTCGGCCCGCAGGGGGAGACGCACCTCACCTACGCTCAGTGCACCGTCGAGATTCTGGACGCCAAGCAGCGCCGGGTCGAGCAGCCCGATCCCGAAGACTGGCGGCGACAGGTGCCCAAGGTTCGCACGGAGAAGAAGCGGTTCACCCGTGGCCCTGTCAGCGACTTCCACGTGCTGTACGAGTTCGCGGTTCCTGCCACGCCCGGCGTCTACACAGTTGTCGTGGAGATCCGCGACCCCATCGGCCGCCGCTCGGTCAAGACGGTCCCCATCCAGTTCCTGGTGGCAGGCCCCTGATCGCGCCCGAGCCCGGATTACCGGGTGAGTCGCCCGAGCATTCGTTCCGTAACTTAACCCGATCGACCTGCGTTACCCAACTTCGTGAAAGACCCGAGGATTGCATGAGCGAGATCAAACCAACCCAGATCTACTACCACGCCGGAACCGTGACCCGCGAAGAGCGAAAGGCCCTCCTGAAGCAACACGGAGCCACGCTGTGGTTCACGGGGCTGTCGGGCTCGGGCAAGAGCACACTCGCCGTGGCGGTTGAACAGGTACTGATTCAACGTGGCCACCCGGCGTACGTGCTCGATGGCGACAACGTCCGCTTTGGGCTCAATGCCGGCCCCAAGATTCTGATGGAAACCCGTGGGTACTCCGAGGACCAGGCCAAGCGATTCGGGCTCGGTTTCAGTGCCGCCGACCGCGAGGAGAACATCCGCCGCATTGGCGAGGTGGCCAAGCTCTTCGCCGATGCGGGCATCCTGGCACTCACGAGCTTTATCAGCCCGTACCGCAAAGACCGTGAAGCGGCCCGCAAGATCCACGAGCAGAACAAGAGTGGGTCAATCCCCTTCGTGGAAATCTTCGTGAACACCCCCATCGATTGCTGTGAAAAGCGTGATCCCAAGGGCCTTTATAAGCAGGCCCGGGAAGCAGTCGCAGCGGGGAAAGGCATGGGTTTCACGGGTGTCGATGATCCCTACGAAGCACCCGTTACGCCCGAACTCACTTTTGATGCCTCCACACAGTCCGTTGAAGAAGGTGTGGCGCTGGTCCTGAATTATCTGGCCAGCAAGGCACTCATCGGGTAAAGGTGTTCCTTTGGTACAGGTTGTGCCGAGTTGCGTCGTAACAGGAGGTTCGCGATGAACGCCGTGCTGTTGATCGTCGCGATATTCACCGGCACCCAGGACTGGTTGAACTCGCGGCAATTCCGCATCGACATCCAGGTCAATCAGGGCGACCCGCTCGGCTCATTCACTGAAGGCACCATCAAATCGTTGGCTGAGCCGAGCATGATTTGTTATTTCGGCCAATCGGCGATGTTCATGGCTGGGACGAGTGGCCCCCGGCCATTCTCGTACCAACTGGAGTTCGCTCCGGTACTCCAGAAGGACGGCACCATTCGGTTGGTCCTTCACACCACAACGCACGCACAAACTGAAATCAAGCTGTTGCTCAACAACCACGTCATCCGTGTTCCCGGGATCCGTAAGAGTTCGTCTCAACTCACTCGCGTGGTGAAACCGGGCGAGAAGATTCGGGCTCGGCTGAAGACCGATTCCCCAGAGTCGCAGACGTGGGCGGAGGTGGTAGTCAGGGAGGAACCGCGGAACTAAAACCATGTGGAGCGCCCGATTGTATGGGCCGGTGCGGTTGCGCCGGGTTGCGCGGGTGGCGCGAATGTGATGCGTGGCACGGGGTGGGATACGGCGGAATTTGTTTCCTGTACTGCCTGCCCTGTTGACCCGGCCCAGATTCGCTATTCCACTGCATATGTCCCAGGCGGAGCAACCGTGCTCGAGTCTTGCAAAAGCAGCGGTTTTTGCTCAAGCGCGGGGCGTCGCTGCCTTGAATGTCTCCAGGAGCCAACGTAGAGTTGTCGCGAACTGACTTGCAGGCTGTTAGTCGGCCGAATCCCGACCCTGCCGCCCGTTCGGAAGCCCGAACGAGCCAGCGATAGGGTTCCACGCTACTTACCGGATGACGGGTTGACCATGCCGGACGCCACGACTCAGCGGCGAGAGAACCGCCCAGCAGAAGGCTTTCACACCGCCTTTCTGCCGAGCGATCCGGACCGCGCTGTCCGGATGTATCTCCCCGCCGATTACCAGGCCAAGTACGCCTACCCGCTTGTGGTGCTCTTCCACCCGAACGGTGCCGACGAGGATGCTGCGGCCACGCTGATCCCGGCGCTGAGCCGGCGGAACTACATCGCTCTCTGCCTGCGCGGCAGTTGCCAACTCGGCCCTTGCGACACCGGGCGACCCAGCTACGGCTGGGGTGAAGACGATCCACTCCGCGATCGCACGGTCCGGACGGCCCTCGATCATGCCTGCGAACGCTATCACGTCCATTCCGAACGAATCTACTTTCTGGGCATCGGCGAAGGTGCCGCTGTTGCCTACCGGTTCGGCCTGGCTATGGCTCCCGAGATTGCCGGAGTCGTCGCCCTCAACGGGTCGCTCCCCACGCTGGCCCGCCGAACCCACCTCCGGCGCAAGTCGGTGCAGAGTCTCCGGGTGTTTGTCGGGCACGGCTCGCGCAATCCGATGATCCCGGTCACCACGGCTCGCAAGGACTCGCACCGGTTAACGGCTGCCGGTGCCGACGTGCGATTCCAGGCCTACCCGACCACGCACCGTGTCCATCCCGACATGCTCCGCGACGCCAATCGCTGGATCATGAGCGCGGTGACGGAACCGGAAGCGGTTCTGCCCCACACAACTTGATCGGATTCCAAAAGAAGGCGGGCGAGCGGGTTTGCTGTCCCGCTCGCCCGCCTTCTTTCGATTCCTTCCGACAGGTCACTTCTTCATCAACTCGAACGTCACCTTTTCAATCTTCCCGGTGAATGGGAACGTACCCTTGGCTTTGTAAGCCGGATCGATGGCAGTGATCGAGTCGCGGCCAATCTCGAACGGCTCCAGCCCATGCCGGAACGCCGATCGCTTAACCTGCCCTTCGCCGGCTGGCTTGCCATTCACCAAGAACTTCAACGTCCCGCTTCCCTCCGGCTTGCCGTCCGGTGTGAACTCGGTCTTGAGTGTCACTTTGCCTTCGGGCAATGCCTCGGTGCCAGTGATGTTCACGTCGGCAAAATCGAAGAATGTGTAACGGAACACCGGCTTGCCATCCTTGACATACAGGCTCCACCCCGCGGAGAACGCTCCAGCGCAGGTGATCACGCCTTCCGCGCCGCCCTTGGGTATTTCCAGTTCAACGGTGATGGTGTGCGGTCGTGGGAAGATCTGCGGGCCGATCGGCTCCGGCAGCATCACGTTGTTGCCGTGGTAAGTCCACGAGGTCGGCGGCACCCCCGCGATGCGGAGTTTCGGGTCCAGTCGCTCGGACATGCGTGGGTCGAGCGGGAAGACATCGTACTTCTTAGCTTCTTCCAGGAACATCGCCTGTAGTTCCTTGAGTTTCGCAGGCTCCTTCGCGGCCAGATCGTCGGCCTGACTGAAGTCGTTATCGATGTGGTAAAGTTCCCACGGTGCCTTACTGAAGTCGGTGCCGGCCGCACCGGAAGTGTCCCAGGCGACACCGAAACGACTACACGCCACCCAGCCATCGTGGTAAATCGCACGGTCGCATTCCACTTCGAAGTATTGCCTCGTACGGCGATCCTTGGCCTTGCCATCCTCGAAGGTATACATCATCGACACGCCTTGAATCGGCTTCTGCGGAATGCCGTTGACGACCTTCGGTTCGGGGATTTTGCACGCTTCGAGAACCGTTGGCATAACATCGATGACATGGTGGAACTGCGTGCGCTGTTCGCCCTTGGCCTTGATGCCGGCTGGCCAGTGAACGACCATCGGGTTGCGGGTGCCGCCGAAGTGGCTCGCGGTGCGCTTTGTCCACTGGAATGGTGCGTCCATCGCCCAGGCCCAGCCAACCGGAACGTGCGGCTCGCTTGTTGGCCCACCGATTTCGTCCAGCCGATTGATCGTGCTTTCTAAACCGAGTTGGATGCCGCTGAGACTCGCGATTTCACTGAAGGTTCCTTCGAGGCCACCCTCGGCGCTCGCGCCGTTATCGCCGACGATGTACATCAGTAACGTGTTGTCGAGTTCGCCGGACTTCCGCAGGCTCTCGATATAACGACCGACTTGCTCATCCGTGTAGTCCATGTACGCGGCGTAATTCTCCATGAGTGCCGTGTAGACTTTCTTCTCGTCCGCCGAGCGACTCTCCCACGACGGAATCTCCTTTGGCCGCGGCGTGAGCTTGGTGCCCTTCGGGATGATCCCCATTTCGAGTTGCTTGGCGTGCGTTAGCTCTCGCTGCTTATCCCAGCCGTGGTCGAACTTCCCTTTGTATTTGGCGCGGTATTCCTTGGGTGCGTGGTGCGGTGCGTGAACACCGCCGGTGCTGAAATAGCAGAACCAAGGTTTATCCGGGTTGGCGGCCCGCACGTTGTTGGTCCAGGCGATGGCCTCGTCGGTCATATCGGCAGCAAAGTGGTAACCCTGCTCCGGTGTTCTCGGTGGCGGCACCCACGTTGTGTTGCGGTAAAGCGTGGGGTAATACTGGTGTGTCTCGCCCTGATTGAAGCCGTAGAAGTAATCGAACCCCAGCCCGGTGGGCCAACGGTCGAATGGCCCCGCGGGGCTGATCTGCGGCTCGGGTGTATTGTGCCACTTGCCGAACATACTCGTGGCGTAGCCGCTATCGCGCAGGATCTGCGAAACCAGCGCGGTGTCCTTGGGAATAATTCCTGTATACCCGGGATAACCAGTGCCGCATTCGGTGATGGTGCCGGTGCCAACGCTGTGGTGATTGCGACCGGCCAGCAACGCCGCACGCGTCGGGCTGCAAATGGCGGTCGTGTGGAAGCGAGTGAACGACAGCCCGTTATCTGCAAGCTTTTGAAGGTGCGGTGTTGGTACCGGCCCGCCGTACGTCGAGGTCATGCCGAATCCGACATCGTCGAGCATGATCAGCAACACGTTCGGTGCGCCCTTCGGGGCCTTCACCGGCAGTGGATAACTCGGCGTGGAGTCCTGGAAAGTCCCGCCGATCTTGCCTTTGAAGGCCGGGTCGGGCCGGGGCAACTGCGTACCGTCGTTCGGAACCGGTTGCCCTTTCGATTCCTGGGCAACGCCTTCCCACCCCTGGCCCAACGCCAGATACCCGCCAGCGACCGCACCAATGGCGAGTAACATGGCCACCAAGAAGCCAGATCGATTCATTTCGTGTACTCCAGAACTCAAGAGAGATGTTGCAGACAGTGCAACAACGGAAGAGGAACTCGTGATGGGCACGGCGGCAACCAACAATTTGCCGCCGTTCAGTGCATCATAGGAAGCCGAGGAACCTGTTGACCACCGATGAACGGGCTGAAGCAGTGCGGTGGCCGGCGAGGGGAAAGACGAGACTGACCCGAACTGAACGCTTGAGCGGAAGGGGAGGGATTCGAACCCTCGAATACCTTTCGGTATTGCCGGTTTTCAAGACCGGTGCAATCGACCACTCTGCCACCCTTCCGGAATCTCCGACACTGGCATCGTACCGGTCGGTCCAGTAGCCTCAAGTCGAATTCCTGGCGTTCGCGCCGCGTGCCACGGCGAAGCGCTCGAACTGATCATCGTCGGGCCAGTGCGGCACCGCATCTGCGGCTTCGTGCAGTGCGGCCTCAACTCGGTCGGGAAGCTTCTCACCGGCCGGATCGGAATCGGTGTTGAATAGCACCGCCCAACTGATCCCGTCGCCGCGGCGCATCAGAAGTGCCGAGGCACCCCACACGGTCCCGGCGTGCCAGCAATTGGGCCGCCCACCATGCCCATCCGGTCGGACTCGCCAGCCACACGCATAGTAGCGATCCAGTGGTTGACCGTCCGCTGTGTAACCTGCCGTGCCATGCGGCCGGGCAAAGAGGCTTTCCACACTTGCGGGTGCCAGGATCGGGCAATGCCGGGGTTGATCAAAGGCCTGGGCGAACCGCAACAGATCGACCGCCGAGGCCACCCAGCCGCCGTGTGCCTCGTAGACTTCGAAGTTGTCGGCACCATCGGGCAGTGGCACGACTTTCCCAACCCGTGGCGGGTACAGACAGTGCCCGACTCGCTTACGGGTGTCGTGGTAGTGCACCTCGTTCGGGAAGCGATGCTCGGGTAACGAACGGCCCAGGCGCATGGCGGCGGCACCCAGTGGTGCCAGCACTTCTTGCCGCACATAGTCTTCGTAGCGCTGATGGCTCGCCGTCTCAATCACTCGACCGAGGAGCAGATACCCCAGGTTCGCGTACACATGCCGCGTACCGGGAGCGAAGTCGAGTGGACGGCCCAGCGCATAGCGAATCACATCATCAATTGTGAGCGGTGGCGTGATCCCGAGGCTTTCGGCGATTTGCCATGGTATGCCACTCGGATCGGGTGAAAGATCGCGATCCCAACCAGCGGTGTGATGCAAACAGTGGCGAACCGTGATCGCATGCCAGCGGGGATCGAACGCCGTGCCGGGGGCGAGCTGCGGTGCTGTTTGGACATAGCGCAAGATTGGATCGTCGAGGTGAACACGCTGCCGATCGACGAGTTGCAAGACGGCCACCGCGGTGAGCGATTTCGAGACGCTCGCAATCCGAAACAGGGCATGTGGCTCCACAGGAACACGCTTCTGGGCATCGGCATAGCCAAAGCCACGCGCATAGACGAGCTTGCCACGATGCGAAACGGCCAGAGATGCACCCGGCACCGGGACATCCCGCACAAACGCGGTCATCAGGCGATCGAACGACGCGAGGCGTTCATCGGGAATGCCCGTAATGGGCATCTTCTTCCGCGAGCGGATGCGGGCCATTGCTCCCCAACCCACGGCAACCGCGGCGGCGGAAATGGCCAACTCTCGACGGCTCGGTCGCCACGACATAGAGCATCTCCGGGTGGGGTTCGCCCGAAGCATAGCTCACGGCCACCTGTGCCCCAGAAAGCCACTCTTTGGCAGGCTTATTTGCGGGAGCCGAACAGCGACCACTTCCGGCCGCCCCCCGACTCGGCTTCGCGGAACAGCACACTTTCGCGGTGGAATTGCCGCACTGCCGCGTACAGCGCAATGCTGATGCAGAGGCTCAGCGAAATGATCACGGCTGGAATGTGCTCCCACGGGAACGGGTCCGAGCGAACCGCCATCAGTCGTTGTTGCAGCAACAGCGCATTGGCCACGGGCACCCAACTACTGAACGCGTTCAACTCCATGCCCGGCGTCATACTCCAGTAGGACAGCGGCAGTGCGACAAAGAACATCGGCACCATGTAATAGTTGCCTTCCTTGGTGCTCCGCGCGAAGATGCCCAGGGCCAGGGCGCACGCAGCCAGCAGCATGGCGATGGGCAACGCCGCCAGAACACACGCCAGAAGGCCCGTCAGCGACAGCAACGAATGCGGGAAGAACACCTGAATGGCAATCACTGCCACCAGCATCAGCAGCACGTTCCAGACCGCGGTTCCGAAGCCCATAACGACCACCGCGGCGAATTTGCCAAGCACGATCTCGCTGCGCTCGGCCGGGCTAATCAGCAGTGTCTCCATCGTGCCGCGTTCCTTCTCGCCCGCAGTCATATCGATCGCCGGATAGATCGCCCCGGTCAGCATCCACATCACCAAGAGAAACGGAATCACCTTCACGAGCACATCACGTAGCTCGTCGAACATCTTCTTCTCGGCGGGCTTGTCGGTCAGCGGATCGCGGATCTCGATGGGGGAATCGAAATCGACAGGCAGCCCCGCACGCAAGAACCGCGCGGTCTTGATTTCGCTCGACCAGTTTTTGAGCACGCTGTTCAGCCGGCGGATCGCCAGCTTCGAGTTCTCTTCGCCATCGCGGCCCAGCACACGCACCAGTGGTCGCACGCCCCGCTCCAACTTCCCGACCAGATCGGGATCAATGACCAGAATGGCATCGACCTTCCGGTTGGAAAGCAACGATTCATCGGCTTCCGTCAATTGTTCGACAACGAGGGCCGCGCCATCGGGGTCGTCGGCGAGGTAACGGCGCGGGAACTTTTCATCCACCAACAACGGTGGTAAGGTCCGTGCGAGTTGGGTGAAACCCGCAGCCGCTCCAGCCACTGACGAAACATCGGGCTGAGCCGTCGGTAACGCCTCGGCACCCACCACGCCAACAATCAGCTTCTTTTCCTTGATTGCTGACACGAAGAGTAGCCCCACCCCTACGAAAAGTGGGTACATCAGCACGGGCAGACCGAGAATCAGGAACAGCGTCCGGCGATCCCGAAACTGATCCCGAATTTCGCGTGCGGCAATGAGTCGTACAACCGACCAACGCATAGTGGCGGCTCGGAGTGAGAAGGGCGGAGTCCCGGAAGAGTGTATGGTGAAGTCCGGAAAAGCCCACCCACCGGCGGCTGAGTCGCGTATTGTTTCAACTTGCTCTCACCTCGGCCAACGTCTAAAATCAAATTGTAGTTGTTGAAGCCTACCACCCGGCGGCTACGCCACTCGACCTGTCCGAACCATCCGCGAGATTCCCCATGGGTTGGTTTGTTACCATTGGTGTTCTGCTTGCGCAGTCTGCTCAGCCGGAGTGCGCAAGCAACGCTGCACGGGCCGAAATCACACCGTCTTTCGTTACTGAAGTGACACCGCTGATGACGAAGGCTGGCTGCAATCAGGGGGCGTGCCACGGCAAGGGCTCCGGGCAGAACGGGTTTCGGTTGTCGCTGCGCGGGTTTGCCCCGGAGCAAGATCACAAATGGATCACCCGCGAGTTCAGCGGGCGGCGCATCGATTTCACCACACCGGAAGAAAGCCTCTTGCTCCGTAAGGCTACGGGGCAGACGCCACACGAAGGCGGTCGCCTGTTCACACCGGGAAGCCGCGAGTACACGCTTTTACGGAATTGGATCGTGGCCGGCGCACCCGGGCCGAACCCCGCGGAAGCGAAGATTCAAAAGCTCGAACTGACACCCAATGCAAAGTCGCTACGAGCCGGGGAAGACGTTCAGCTTGTGGCCACTGCGACGTTCACGGACGGAACTCGGCGCGATGTCACCTGGCTGACGAAGTTCGATTCCAACGACCCCGCGTATCTGGAAGTGACACCCGGAGGGCGGGCCAAGGCATTGCGCGCCGGAGCCAGCGCCGTACGTGCCATGTTCCTGACCGAAGTTGCCGTCTGCGTCTTCAGTATGCCGTTCGATCGGCCCGTGGATGCCGGGCGGTGCGAGGTGGGCAACAACTTTGTCGATAAGCACATCTTTGCGAAGCTGCGCGAATTGCACATCGAACCGAGCGATCTGTGTACCGACGACGAATTCATTCGCCGTCTCTTCCTCGATGCCTGCGGGATTCTACCAACCGCGCAAGAAGTGCTCGACTTCGTTGCGAATACCGACGCGAAGAAGCGCCAGAAGCTCATTGATACCGTGCTGGAGCGACCCGAGTTCACCGACTACTGGACGCTGCAACTGGGCGACCTGTTCCAGAACCGCCGCGAACGCGATCACGATGTGCGGGGCGTCAAAGGGGTCCGGCAGTTTCACGACTGGTTGCGACAACAGGTCGCGGCGAACCGTCCGTGGGATGCTCTCGCACGCGAGGTGCTCACGGCAACCGGCAAGAACACCGAGAACCCCGCCGTGGGCTACTACATCGTGACCGTGGGCGAACAGCGGCATGGCGAAAACTCGGAGGCACCCGAATCGATTGCCCAGGCGATGCTCGGCACGCGGATTGGTTGTGCCCGTTGCCACAATCACCCGCTGGAACGCTACACCCAGGACGACTTCTACCACTTTGCCGCATACTTCAGCCGCGTGAAACTCGATCGCAAAAATGCGACCAATGGCCCCACGGTCTTGCGGGTCTCGCACCCGGACCAGAATCAAAACAAGAAGCCGGTCGGAGTGAACCAGCCCCGAACCGGAATGTTCATGAAGCCGCAACCGCTCGATCGCACTCCCAGCGATGTCAAGCCCGATGCAGACCCACGGGTGTTGCTCGCCGAGTGGATCACCAACCCGAACAACGAATACTTCACGAGCGCGATGGTGAACCGCATCTGGCAGCACTACCTGGGCGTAGGGTTGGTCGAACCGGTCGATGATCTACGCGCCACCAACCCACCGACCAACCCCGAACTGTGGAAAGCCTTGAATGCCGAGTTCGTGGCCCACAAGTTCGATTTGCGCGCGTTGATGCGTGTCGTGCTCAATTCGCGGGCGTACCAACTCTCCAGTTCGACCCGTCCCGGGAACGAGACCGAGACCCGCTTCTATTCGCACTATTACGCTCGCCGCCTGCCCGCCGAGGTGCTCCTCGATGCCATCTGCGAAGCCACGGCCGTTCCGGAAAAATTCGAAGGCTACCCGCTGGGGGTACGGGCGGTACAAGTGCCCGACCCGGGGACGGTCTCGTACTTCTTGCGAACCTTTGGGCGTTCCGAACGGGTCACGGCATGTGCCTGCGAGCGTGTCGGAGATGTGTCGCTACCCAATGTCTTGCACCTGATCGTCGGTGATACCGTCGTGGGCAAAGTGAAGGCGGGCAACGGCTGGCTGGCCAAGCAGCTGACGAACCAGAAAGACGACGGTGCCCTGCTCGATGCGCTCTTCCTGCGGACGGTCAGCCGACTGCCGACCGCAACAGAACGGGCCAAAGTGAACGAGTTGCTCAACACCAACCCGCGTGAAGACCTCTTCCGCGACCTGTTCTGGGCCTTGCTCAATAGCAAGGAGTTCTTGTTTAATCGCTAATCGGCCCCCGGCAACGGCGGCGGCTCCACTCGTTCCGTTGCATCCGGGTTGTCCAGACGATACATTCGTAGATATCGCCTCTCGGCGGAGAATTGCGTTGCACTTGCCTGATCCGAAGTTGCCCGCTCCTGGCGGGTCACCCTTGAACGCTCCCGAATGGGACTGGCTGCTGCCGTACCTGGTGGTTTGGGCCGCAGTCACGATGCCCGGGCTGGTGCTGGGCTGGCTGGGGCTGTTCCACAAGGCCGGCCAACCGCGCTGGGCCGCACTGGTGCCCGTCTACAACATTTACGTGCTCGTAGTTGGTGTGGCACGACTGAGCCGTTTGTGGTTCGTGCTCATCATGCTGCCACCGGTGAACCTGATCGCTGCCATTCTGGTGAACGTGGAGGTGGCCAAGCGGTTCGGCCGAACCGAGGCCTTCGGTGTGGGAATGTCGGTGTTCGGCTTCGTGCTCTACCCGTTCCTGGGTTTCGGCCCCGCAAAATACGATCGATCACGTGAACCGTTCCAAAAGGATCGTTCCGCCGATCAGTCGTGATGGTGGAAGAGCCCGCGCATCGCCCTGTTGCAGCATCTCGGGCGCTGTTGCTTGTTCTGCTGGGTGCGCGGCCTTGGTAAGATATGGAATCGTGCGAGTTTCTCCTGCCCCGCAACCTGACGGCCTTGGCACGCCGAAAGTAAGTGGTACAGCCTCCAACCTTCTGTGCCCGCAGCCCCGCTCACTGCCTTGGAGCCGCACCCCATGCTCGACATCGTCCTGAACCGCTCGACCAACCGCACGTGTGATGGCACTTCGCGCCGCGACTTCCTTCGTGTGGGGTCGCTAGGGCTCGGTGGCCTCTCGCTCGCCTCGGTATTACGCTCCGAGGCCCACGCCAGCAGCAAGAAGTCGGGAGCCCGCGCCAAATCGGTGTTGCTCGTGTTCCTGGGTGGTGGCATCTCGCATCACGATAGCTTCGACCTCAAGCCCGATGCCCCCGACGATATCCGCGGCAAGTACCAGTCGATCGGCACCGTAGTTCCTGGTTTGAAGATCGGTGAGAAACTTCCCATGATGGCCCGCGTGATGGACAAGATTACGCTGGTCCGCTCGGGGGCTCACAACAACGATCACCATGAGACCGCGACGAACTGGGTACTCTCGGGCCGCTTCGGTACACCCTTTGGCGATTACCCCTCAATAGGGGCCGTCGTCGCTCACGAAACTGGCTTCACTGGCACTGTGCCGCCGTATGTCGCTGTGCCACGCAATCCGTCCTTCACCTGGGAACTCGGCAAGTCCGCATTTCTGGGTGGCCGCTACGAATCATTCAAGGCGGGCGACCCGAACCAGCAAAACTACCGCGTGCAAGATCTGCAACCGGCCGGCGGAGTCGACCTTCGCCAGATCGAACGCCGGGAAACATTGCTTCAGACGGTCGATGGCCTGGCCCGGCGCATCGAGGGGAACGATGCCATTGCGACTTACGATGAGTTTCATGCCCGCGCCCGGGAAATGGTGCTCTCCAGCGAAGCTCGACGGGCGTTCGCCATCGATCAGGAACCCGAGAAGCTCCGCGACCGCTACGGCCGCAACACCGCGGGGCAATCGATGCTCCTGGCACGCCGGCTGATCGAAAGTGGCGTTCGCTTCGTCACCGTCAATTACGCCGGCTGGGACCACCACGCCAAGATCTATGAGAACCTGGACAAGAAGCTTCCCGAGTTCGATCGGGGTGTCAGTGCGCTGATCGAAGACCTGGACAGCCGCGGGACGTTGGAAGATACGCTCCTGGTCGTGATGGGCGAGTTCGGCCGCACTCCCAAGATGAACAAGGATGCGGGCCGCGACCACTGGGGCCAGGCCGGCTCGCTCCTGGTTGCCGGTGCCGGGGTCAAGCGCGGCTTTGTGCTTGGCAAAACGGACAAGCACGGCGCGTATACCACCCAGCGGCCCGTCTCGCCCGCCGATGTCGCATTCACCATGCTGGATTCGCTCGGAATCGACCCACGCAAACAGCTCACGACACCGGATGGCCGACCGATCGAAATCCTCGATCAGGGTGAAACTGTCAAGGAGCTTTTCGAGTAAACTCTTCACCAAGAACGGCTACCACCCTTCCCCGGCTTCGCGGCCGGGGTTTGCCATTTGGGATTCGCCAATTGAAGCCGACCATCTACCGATCCGTGAGCCTGGTGTTCTGCCTCCTGATGGTGGCCGCGCCCGGCAATTCCCAGGACAAACAGCCCGCGGAAGCGAAGAAAGAACCGCCGCCCAAGGTGCTCTATTCGGTGCCCCTGGTGGTTCGAGCCGGCGAGAAGCAGAAGATTGCACTCCGTGGCAAAAACCTCGCCACGGTCAAGGAGATCAAGATCGCTGGTGCGCCCGAAGCAAAGGCTCAAGTGCTCGCTGCCAAGGCGGTTCCCGTGCCCAACAACTTCCCCGGCGATCGTGTGGGCGATTCGGAAGTGGCGTTGGAACTGGACCTGCCTCGTGAGGTAAAAAGCGGCAACGTGAAACTTGTCGCAATCGGGCCAGGAGGCGAATCGAACAGCTACACGGTGCTCGTGGGTGATGATGTCGCAGCGATCGTGGAAAAAGAGCCGAACGATGGCTTCGACCAGGCGCAGGTGATCCCGTTGCCGGTGGCGGTCGAGGCCACGATCCAAAAGGAACGCGATGCGGACGTCTTTCGCTTCGACGGCCAAAAAGGTGACAAGCTACGAATCGCGGTTCAAGCAGCCCGCTTTGGTTCGCCCGTCGATGCGTTTGTGACGGTGTACGACGCGAACCGCCAAATCGTTGCCAGCCAGGATGATGCCGACAATCAACCCGACCCGGCGCTGGACCTCACGCTACCCCGAACGGGCGTGTATTATGTCACTGTGATCGACGCCCACGACCTGGGTGGGAACAACTTCGGTTACCGGCTTGTGGTGCAGCCAGCGAAGTGAACGCGGAAGTGTGCGGGAGAGTCTGCTGTGCGGATGTTCTACAACACCGAAGGCGGATTCCAGAGCATCGGCTACACCGCCAGTGGGCAAGTGGTGACGCTGGACAACCGGGCACGGCTCTCGTCGTGGGATCTTGCGGTAGGCCGGCCGCAACGCTTGCTCGCCGTTCCCATTTCCTACGGCTGGGCGGTCTTGAAGTGTTGCCGCTCGGAACAACAGCACATCGGCATTCTCACCTCTTCGGGCTTCCATCGTTACGATCTGATCACACAATCCGAACTCCCGCTTGGCCTCATGACCGAGGGACGCATCGCCGAGGCATCGGACGATGGCACGCTGGTGGTGGTGAACGAGCGGGGCAGCCTGCGTTGGCGGCTCTGGAGCCTGGAGACGAAGCAACCCCTGGCCGATGCCTACGATCTCCCGGGCGATCCGCCGATGCTGTTCCGCTACAACCCGGTGCTGGCCCCGAACAACGAGGTCTTCAGCATGTCGGTGGTCGGGGATGGCCGGGTGTTGCTCTGGCTGCGGGGTGAACAGAAGCCCCGCGTTCTCGCCCGCAGTGGCCGCGGCTATCACTACCCGTTCCTC
The DNA here is from genome assembly GCA_041749835.1 of Gemmata sp. Classification (GTDB taxonomy): domain Bacteria; phylum Planctomycetota; class Planctomycetia; order Gemmatales; family Gemmataceae; genus Gemmata. The sequence continues at coordinate 18,641 of JBGTAO010000489.1, forward strand.
GCGTTCTCGCCCGATGCGCGGCTGCTCGTCGGAGCCCAGACCACCCAGAATGGGCGAATCACGGTGTGGAGTTTGCCCAGCGGAGCGGTGCTCTGGTCGCAACCGCAGGAAGTCTTTGTGTGGGCCATTGCCGTCCATCCGTCCGGCCAATTCCTGGCTACCGCCACCGCGGGAGGCCCCGCTGGGCGAACCGTTCGCTTCCTGGAGAGTGCCACCGGCACCGAGATTCGCCGCTTCAACTGGAACGCGGGCAAAATCCGTTGTTTGGCTTTTAGCCCCGATGGTCTCACCTGCGTGGCCGGTTTCAGCGATCGCCGGTTGATCATCTGGGATGTGGATTTGTAACGCGGAAGTCTACTCCGGCAACACTGCACCTCGTTGTTTGAATGCGGCAACCAAACCCGAGACAGATTAATGCTTGCGGAGGGCGGAATCGTCGGGTACGATTCCGAAGGACATTTGATAGCTCAATCAACTCCGGGGCGATTTTATGTTCTCCCCCAGTACCTGCCTTGTGTGCAAACGCAGCTTTGATTCGAACCCCACCACGAGCCTGTGTCCGGAGTGTTTCCGTGCCACACAGAACCCGGGTTCGACAGCGCTGAGCCCGTCCCACTACCAACCGTTTACTGTCCAGATCGATGGCGTGCTCAACAGTTCTAGTACGCTGCCAATCTACCAGCGAGTGGACGAGAACGGCCACCCTTTGCCCGAATCGCCCACCGGCCTGGAGTTGATCCGGCAACTCGGCACCGGTGGTATGGGTACGGTGTACCTGGCGCAGGACAACACGGCCGACCAGCTTGTTGCAATCAAGTTCCTCCACCGCCCTGGGAGTATCGAAGCGTGCCAGCGCTTTCTGCTGGAGTGGCGAGCATTCTCCCGGCTGAATCATCCCAACATTGTCCGGGTGCATGGCTGCGATTTCTTGCGCACCAACCCGTATTTCACGATGGAGTATCTCGCCGGTGGTTCGCTCGCCAAGTCGTTGGAACAGTACGGTACATCTGACCCCCTGCAGGCGGCACGCCTCATGGCCGCGGTGGCTCGGGCCGTGCACGCCGCCCATCAAGCGGACTTGCTCCACCGCGACATCAAACCGAGCAACATTTTACTCACCAAGGACGGCACACCGAAGATCTCTGATTTCGGACTCGCCAAACGAACGAACTGCGACGACGATTTGACAATCACGGGCGGGCCAGTCGGGACACCAACGTACATGGCTCCCGAACAAGCGAACAACTCGTTGGCCTCGGTTGGCCCGCGCTCAGATGTCTATGGGCTGGGAGCCACGCTGTACCATCTTCTGACGGGTCGAGCGCCGTTTCGTGGCACCCCGCTCGATGTACTCGACAAGCTCCAGAACCAACGCCCACAGCCCCTGAAGTCGATTCGCAGCGAGATCCCGGCCGCGCTGGAAGCGATCGTACTGAAATGCCTGGAGAAATCGCCGGAAGGCCGCTATTCAAGTGCCGAAGCCCTGGCCGACGACCTGGATCGCTTCACGCAGGGCATGCCAACGGTGGCCCGCCCGTTGACCGCCTGGAGCCGTACGACTCGTACCATCCAGACCACTCGCAAGCGGGCGACCCGCACGGCAATTGCCTGCCTCTTGTTTCTGGGCGCCTTCGTGGTGGGTGCCGGACCAAGCTCGAATTCTTCGGGGTCTGCGGTGCCCGTTTATGAGAGCATACTCGATTCGATGCGCAAAGATCTGGCTGCCGGGAAGGCCGTCACGCTGGTCGGGAAAAACGGGTTCCCGCAGTACCACCGTTTTCTGCTTGAACCCAATCAAATTGGCTTAACCGCGGATCGGTACGCCACGTTCCATTCCTTCGGGTTCTGCATGCTGGAACTCTTCCCCGATCCCGGCATCGATCGCTATCGGGTTAGCTTCGAACTGCGCCAGTTGCAATCGATGTTGGCCGCGCCGGGAGAGGATGGACCGGGTTGGGTGGGCTTCTACTTCGGCCACGCCAGTGGCCCCTGCCTGGACAAATCGCACAAGCACGTAATGTACGGGGTGCAATACATCGACTATCCGTCAATCGAGCAGAGTAAGCAACTCGCGCACGGTCCACTCGAGGGCCGCATGGATTTCCAAGCCATAGTCTTCCACGAATCGGTGGAGCCGAACGTCCCACGTGTTCGCATGGGCGTTTCGTACCAAGTGAAATGGGATATCATCCCTGAACGAACGCTGCCGGGTCAATGGCGGAGGTTTGAACTGACCGTGACCCCGCAAGAAATGCAATTGTGCTGGATCGACGAGAAAGGCCGATCCCAACTTGTGGTTTCGTGGGACGCCAAGCGCATGAAGGATGCCGCTGCAGGGTATTCTCACCGCGTTAAGCGGAGCTTCCTCAAAGCGGATGCGACGTTGGAAGAGTGGAGCCCCCGGATGCCCTTCGGTGTACTGAGCATGATGGCTGCCATGAACTTTCGCAATGTTGTCATTACCCCGCTCCCCTAACGCTGTAGGTGCCAGAAGATGTCGTACGCCCTGACTGTGTCTCAACCGCTAGCCAACACGACCGTGCCGCGGAACTTCCTTGCCAAGGGAACCTTTACCCGCGAAGGGACCGAAGAGTTAAAAGTCCGCTGCCGGATCCGCGATTCGAGTGGCGTTTTGTTGAAGGATCGCACCTCAGCAGCGTTACCGATCACAACTTCCGGAACCTGGGAGGTTCAGTTTCAGGCCACGGACTTCGCCCTGAACTATTTCGCAGCCTCACTTGATGCGGAGTTGTTGGATGGTGTCAATCTGAAGGCCACGGGGGAAGTGGCGAGCTTTAACATTATCCAACCCGGTGGTGGAGCGGCCGCTTCGCCGACGCTACCCGAGGCGGCTACCGAATAGCAACCTCCAAGACGAGGGCGGCACCAGCATGATCGCTGACAACGCTTCCTGTGTTCGGTGCGATCGGTCCCTCACACTGGACTCGAATAGTTCACTGTGTCTGGAGTGCTTACGCACGTCTGGGCTCCTTGGTGAAACGCCGGTGGAGCCCGCATCGCCGGCCGAAGCCAATGCGGACACGCTCACGAATGCTCTGCCTTCGGGTCGCAATCCCATTGGCAATCCCGAACTGGAACTGACCGCGACCGGCGTGGCAATCCCCGATTGCACGCGCCTGCCGCAAACGCCGCTCGGTTTCGAGTTGCTCCGCGAACTCGGCTCGGGGGGCATGGGTATTGTCTACCTCGCCCGCGATATCACCACGCAGCAACAAGTGGCGATGAAGTTTATGCACCGTCCGGGCAACCAGACGGCCTACGATCGGTTCGTGGTGGAATTGCGTGCCCTGTCGGCGATCAACCACCCGAACATCATCCGGGTGCTGGGCTACGATTTCGTCCATGGCACTCCGTACTTCACGACCGAATACGCTTCGGGTGGTTCGCTATCGGCCAAGCTAATCGCGGACGGCCCATTCGATTCCCAGGACGCGGCACGCCTCATCGGGGCAGCAGCCCTTGCCGTGCATGCCGCCAATCAGGCCAACATCATTCACCGCGATCTGAAGCCGAGCAACATCTTGCTGGCCGCCGACGGTTCGCCACGAATCTCCGACTTCGGCCTGGCCAAGCGTTTGAACAGCGACGATCACCTGACTTTGAGCGCCGGCCCACTGGGAACCCCGGCCTACATGGCACCCGAGCAAG
>JBGTAO010000490.1:0-4713 GCA_041749835.1 Gemmata sp.
TCGAAGAAGAAGCCCGCGAAGGTGTGGAAACCAGCAGCGGATCACCCCTGGCGTAAGCGTGTGGTAAGCTGATCGAAGACCCCCGAGAGGAGGACATTTCTATCGGGGACAAATTGCGGACATTTCTATCGGGGCCTGACAAACTCGGAAGCGGCTACTGGACTCGAGCAGTGAGTGGGGGCATAATTCTCCCTGCGGTTACCAAACGCAGGTCAAGATCACTTCGAGGTGCAACGATGGGAAAGATCACGTTGTTGGCTCTTGTGTTGGGCCTACTCACGTTCACGCACAGTCTGACAGCCCCCGCGCAGGACAAGAACAAACCGGAAATCGAAGTGCCGTATGTGCCCACCAACGAGAAAGTGGTCACGGCCATGCTCAAACTAGCAGCCGTGAAGGAAGGCGAGACTGTGTACGACCTGGGCTGTGGCGATGGTCGTATCGTGATTGCAGCCGTCAAGGATTTCAAGGCAAAGAAGGGGTTGGGATTGGATTTCAATCCGGAACGCCTTAAGGATTGTGCCAAGAGCGTTGAGGCGGCAAAGCTCGATGACACCCAGAAGAAGGCATTGGTGTTCAAGCAAGGTGATGTGTTGAAGCTGACTCCGGAAGACTTCAAGGATGTGGACGTGGTTACGTTGTACCTGCTGCCCGAGGTCAATCTCCGACTGAAACCAGTGCTCCAGAAGGGGCTAAAACCCGGAGCTCGCATTGTCTCCCACGACTTCGATATGGGTGATTGGAAAGCCGATAAGACGGAAGAAGTGGCGGCCGATCGCACGCACACCATCTACTTGTGGACCATCAAGGAAAAGAAATAGGTTGGTGGCACGACTGATTCTGGAGAGAACCTTTAGGCCCACGGAAGACCGTCCGTGGGCTCTTTGCTGCGCCGTTACTATCAGTGTAGGTATGCCTTCTGCTCACTGGGAACCTGCCATGGCAACAACATACGATGCAATCATCATTGGGGCGGGCCACAATGGCCTTGTTACCGCCGCGTATCTGGCCCAAAAGGGGTACAAGGTCGTGGTGTTGGAACGGCGCGATCTGATCGGCGGCTGTTGCATCACGGAAGAACTCTGGCCTGGTTTCAAGGTCTCCACGGCGGCCTATGTCAATAGTCTGCTGCGCCCCGAGATTATTCGTGACCTGGAACTGAAGAAGTACGGGTTTGAGATGCTCCCACGCAGTCCATCGTCGTTCACGCCATTCCCGGATGGCCGCTACCTCATGATGGGCCCCGACAAGCAGATGACACATAACGAGATTGCCAAGTTCTCGAAGAACGATGCCGAGGCCTATCCCAAGTACGAGGACATGCTGACGCGGGTTGCCGACTTTCTCGAACCCATGCTGACGCAAACACCCCCCAATCCATTCTCGATGCGACCGGGGAATCTTTGGAATCTCGCCAAACTCGGGAAGAAGTTCAAAGGCCTGGGAAGCACAGTTGCCAACGAGGCCGTTGAGATTCTCACTGGTGCCGCTCGCCCCATTTTGGATCGCTGGTTTGAATCGGAACAACTGAAGGCCACGATTGCCACCGACGCGGTTATTGGTGCCTACGCACCCCCTTCGCATCCCGGCACCGCTTATGTGTTGTTCCATCATGTGATGGGGGAATGCAATGGTGTCCGCGGTGTTTGGGGCTACGTTCGGGGTGGGATGGGAATGATTTCGAGTAGCATCGCTGCCGCTGCCCAAAGTCGCGGGACTGAGATTCGCACGAATGCCGAGGTGGGGAAAATCCTGGTGAAGGATGGTTCTGCCTACGGTGTGGCACTCCGCGATGGGACCGAGATACTGGGCAAGCGGGTCGTCTCGGGTGCCGATGCCCACGTCACATTCATCAAACTCATGGATGCCAATGATTTGCCAGACGATTTCGTTGCTGCCATCAAGCGGATCGATTACAGCTCGGCTACTGTAAAGATCAATGTGGCGCTCGATCGTCCGCCGAATTTCAAAGCCCTTCCGGGCGACGGCGTGGGACCGCAACACCACGGCACGATGCACATCTGCCCCGATCAAGATTACATCGAGCGTGCCTTCGATGATGCCAAGTACGGCCGATGGTCGCGTGACCCGATGCTCGAATGCACGATGGCAACCGCCCTGGATCAATCACTGGCACCACCGGGGAAGCATATCCTCAGCATGTTCGTGCAGTACGCGCCCTATCACCTCAAGGACACGACTTGGGATGTCGAGAAAGATCGCTTCGCAGATCGGTGTTTCGATATTCTGGAGGAGTACGCGCCCGGCTTCAAATCGAGCGTTCTCCACCGCATCGTGATCCCACCCCCGGATATGGAACGCCTTTGGGGCATCACTGGGGGCAACATCATGCAGGGGTCTATGAACCTGCACAGCATGTTCAGCTTTCGGCCTGTTGGCGGGTACGCCAATTACCGCACTCCCGTGAAGGGCCTTTACATGTGCGGTGCGGCCACTCATCCGGGTGGCGGGGTTATGGGTGCGTGTGGCTGTAACGCAGCTCGTGAGATTCTCCGTGATGGGTGACCAACCTGGACCTGAATTTCTGGAAAGGATCTCGCACTCACCATGGCTGAGCACCCCGAACTGGCTGGCTACCCGGTCGTGATTGCCTTGGATGTTGCCTGGGCGGATATGGATGTCTTCGCTCATGTGAACAACGTTGTGTACTTCCGGTATTTCGAGATGGCCCGAGTCGCATACCTCGATCAGTTGGGTTGGTTCGCGCTGATGCGATCTGAGGGATTCGGGCCGATTGTGGCGGCCACGCAGGCGCGGTTTCGCAAACCCGTGAGTTACCCGGACCGGCTTTTAGTCGGAGCGCGTATCACACAGATCGATATCGATCGAGTCACATTTGAGCACCGTGTCATCAGCACGAAGTGGGACACGACCGCGTGCGATGGAACTGCTGTGGTGGTGAGTTACAATTACCGGGGTGCTTCGAAAGCAGAGTTGCCCGCCAGTATCCGGGCTGAGATTGCGGCAATCCAAGGCACGAAATGAACAAAGCCCAGGGGGTTACCCTGGGCCAACTCTTGAAATCATCACGCGATTACTTATTCACGTCCACCATAAAGTAGTCGCGGGGGCTGCGAACGAACGAATGGTTCGGGAACACGAGTGTGCCCTGCATCATCGGCCCACCCATTCCCTGACCACCTGGCATGTAACCCGGTCCACCCATTCCATAACCCATCGCGGCGTAATCCGGTCCGGAAGCGTGCTTGCTCCTGCCAATTCCCTTGAAATGGAAGAACTTCTTCAAGCCTGGGTTCCAACCATACATCGCAGGACCACGCCCAGGGGGCAAGTCTCCAGCGCCCAGCAAAGTACCTGGGCCACCCATCGGCCCAAAACTGGAGCCACCACCGCCCGGCGCATTCGGGGGAACATAACCACCCGGATCCGCAACAGCGGTGCTGATCGTGCTCCACAACCCAGCCACTACTGCCAGTCCCAAGATCAAGTGTTTCATATCTGGTTCCTCGTTACCGCAGCAGTGCAACGGTTGAATTCGGTCCGGCAACCTGGAACCAGATCGTGGGCAGAGTCTGGCAACCGGTCGGCCCGTTGAAGCTATATCGGTTCGATCGGAGGATCCAGTCGAGTCAAATTTGGCTTTTCTTGAACATCGCAAGGCAACGGCTTTAAATGACAGCAGCATAAGCGAAGAGGATCAAACTGGAGCAAGCCACCGCGAGACACCCCACTCCCCAAGCACTGAGCATCAACCAGCGGCTCGATGGGTTCTTTTCAGGTGCCAGGGGAGGAACGGCATCCCGTACGAGTCGATCGACCTCTTCGAAGAGCCGTTGATCTTCGGAAACCCAGCGCAGCGTAACTGTGCGGCCCCACTGGAATCGATCGAGTACGAACAATGGCCCACCGTGATGCCAGTAATTGCCCCGACGCTCAACTGGGCGACCAATGTGCTCGAAGGCTTCCCCCAGAGTGGTTTCAAATTCCGCAGGATCAATGTTGTAGACGACAAGCGAGCGGCGGCGTGAGATGAGTGTCAAGGCTACCCAGACAAGGATCACCAACAGATACGCCCCGGCAAGTATCGACCAGGAGACCTTTTCTTGTCCCCACGCTCCCCGAAGCGCCTCGAAGTTCCCGCGCATCCAGTAGCGGACATTGGATTGCAGCAACGAAAGCACTAACGCTCCCCCAAACAGCACAAAACCGGAGAGTCCGGTGAGGAGCGTGGCGAAATCCCAGACCCCGGAAATGACGGAGGGTTGATCGCGGCGGGTGAGGAATGACAACCAGAAAAGATAGATTGCCAGCGGGGTGAGGCAAACAATTCCCGCGATACACAAGACGAGGATGAAAGTGAGACCCACAGAGACGCCTCGTCCAAGTGTCAGGGAAACAGAAATCACAAGTCCACAAGTATCTTAGGACGATGGAGAAGGGCGGTCAATTTGGAGATTTGCTGGAGTTCACCCAGTTCGGTTCTGTTCGCCTCGTTCCGCGCCGCCATCGTTCGCAGCCAGCCCCGGAGGAAGGGCCGATAGTGACTGCACAGGTTTGCGGCGTAGTGGTGTCCCAGGGGGATTTGGTAGGTAAGGCAACAGCGGGGAATTAATCTCCCAGCTCCTTGGGTCGGATGGTGACGCTCCACTTGGGCAGGGTGGCGGAGCGGATCAACCGCGTGGCGATGGGGAGGAACGCCGCCTTTGTCAGACGCACACCTCGCTCGTACAC
>JBGTAO010000491.1:0-1748 GCA_041749835.1 Gemmata sp.
GATCAGCGCGAACGCCGCCAGGCTCTGCTGCGGTGCCGTGCCATAGCCTTCGATTCCCTTGGGGCAGGCGAGATACCAGTTGGCGGCGTCACGAGGCCAATCGGTCCAGCCGAGCCAAACATGGAACCCCGCAACCCCCAACCCGGCCAGCGCCAGTGGCAGTGCAAGCAAGCAAACCCGGCTCGCGATTTCCCGGAAAGTGAACAGGCCCGTGGCGAGCACGCCGACTAACCCAAATGCGAACGCACGCTGGTAGAAGCAGAGCGTACACGCCTTCAGACCCATACCAAGTGAAAGGTACAGGCTGCCAGCGGTGGCACCGATCGAAAGCAGCAAGGCGAGCAACAGCAATGGCATGATTGGCTCCGGTACAGGTGAAGTTACTGTACGAGCCGCGGCCCAAAAAGTGAGGCGAGTGTGCCCGAAAGCCCACTCGCCCAAAGCTCGGCAACAACTATCCGATCACTTCGAAGACCAACTCGGGCGTGTAGCGCCGGCTCACGGCTGCTGCAACCGCGGCCCGCAAGAAGCCACTGGCGCGATGGAGTGCCTCAGTCGCGGCATGCGGGTCGGCCTCACCTGCGGCCAGGAGCACCCGGAGGCGGCCGGTGTGTGGTGCGGGTTCTACGCCCAGTAGCGTGAGATCGCGCAACACCTCGTCGGCACATTCGCCCAGCGCACCTTGCAAGGCGTCCTTCACCTGGGCACACAGTTGCTGTCCTTTGCGGCTGGCCTGCTTGGGTGCGTTCCAGGGCTTGGCATGGAACTCCTTGGGGTCACCGCCATCCTCGTGGCCCAGATCGGCGGCAAGGTCTGTCATCTCATCGTTCTTCTTTCGACTGCGACTCATGATTCGGAATACCGGAATGGAGTGGGAAACACATGCGACACCTGGGGGTGTTGATGACACGAGCACGCATGGGTCACCGTCCTTTCCGAATGAGCGAAACCCTCGGGATCATCGCGAGGGTTTGAGCAGGACACGGAGTGAACGTAAAGGTTCACCGATTACAGTTGCCGATGAGCAATTTCGGAGAAAATGGCACGGCAGTCCCGCAGAACTCTTCCCGGGTGATGCAATAGCGATCGAGCCCCGGGGCGGGTATGAGCCAGTCGTGTGTCTTCGGTGCGTCGATCACGATCGCGCGAGTGAGAAACTGCTCCACGGCATGGCGGCTCCCGTCGACTCCGAAGTAACGCAGCGGATAGCGCCGCCGATCGAATTGCGGGTCCATATCGGTGATCGCGTGAATGCAATCGCAGCCGAGCCCCGTGCATGCGGCTGCACCTACGGAATCGATGCACTGATAGCCTATCGCTCCAGATTGCAAGAATTCGCGTTGCGTCTGGAAGCGGCGATACGCTCCGTGCCAGATCTCGTACGGCCCCCACATTACAATCTTCTCGTTGTTCTTGAGCATCTCCTGAATCGATGTGTCCAGATCGAGGTTCGTACCCGGTTCAATGTGGAAGTTCCAGGGCCGAATCTTCAGGGTGGCGGGCATCCAACTGATGGTGCTGGCTTCACATGCGGGCGCACAATCCGGGCCACGATTGGCGACCCGGACCACGGTCGCCCAAGTATGGGTGTACCTGGGCCGTTTCGGGTGTGATTGCGAGCCGAACACGATCAAGAAGTAGCGCTCGCCCGCAGGTGCTGGCGTCGCCAGAAGCTCTGCCACCGACAGATCAGCCGCCGGAGTATTCGTCTTTTGAATCATCGACCGGCAGCCACCCAGCGAGGGGCT
>JBGTAO010000492.1:0-3789 GCA_041749835.1 Gemmata sp.
AGCAGATCGCCCGCGAGCTGTTCAATTGTGAACTGGTTAAAGGGCTTGTTCGCCCGGAACGACTGGATCACGTAGTCCCGATACGGCGAGACGTTCATGGGGTTATCGCTGTGGTAGCCGATGCTATCGGCATAGCGCACCAGGTCGAGCCACCACATCGCTAGCCGCTCCGCGTGATGCGGGCTTGCCAAGAGTTTGTCGACCACCTTTTCGTACGCAATGTCGCTGCGATCTTCGAGGAAGGCCCGCACCTCTTCTGGGCTCGGTGGCAACCCGGTGAGATCGAAGTGCAACCGGCGAATGAGCGTGACGCGATCCGCTTCGGGGCTTGGCTTCAGACCTTGCTGTTGCAGCCGGTACTGAATGAACGCATCAATGGGGTTCCGGATCGTGGCAGCGGGCTCGCGCACTTGCGGGACAGTGGGGCGGACGAGTTTGCTGAACGACCAGTGCTCCGAGTAAACCGCGCCTTCGCTCACCCAGCGTTTGAGCAGCGCGATCTGCTCCGCCGTCATCGCGGGCTTCTTTGCCTTCGCCGGCGGCATCCGCAGATCCGCATCATCCGAGCAAATCCGCGTGATGAGTTCGCTCTGCTCAGGCTTGCCCGGCACGAGCGCCCCGCTCTCGATTGCGTCTTCGCGGAGATCGAGCCGTAACTTCGCTTTCCGGGCTTTCTCGTCTGGCCCATGACACTGGAAACACTGGTTCGCAAGTAGCGGGCGTACCTGTGCGTTGTAATCCACCGGGGGAACCGCACCGGGCGGTGCGGCCGAGCCGGAGCAGGTGTACGCAAGCAACAAGCCAAGGGAGAGCAAGAACCGCATGATCGATACCGCGGGGGTGCGGGGAAAGTTCAATCGGCGAGACTTTTAGTATAGCCGAATTTGTGGGGAAAACTGGCGCAACCCCGTGGTTGCCGCACGTTCTGGAGATGGAGCAATTTCGTCGATTTGCAATTTCAGCCTTGACGAAATGTTGTTGAATTCGTAGCTGTCGTGCGTCATACTGGAGTGCGGGGCTTGCCCGTACCCCTTCCTTCTTGTTTTGCGAGGGCTTTGATCATGTGGGACTCACCCGATGGGCATTCGCTGCGGCGAATGTTCGCGGGGCTGGCGGAACATGCCTTCTTCTCCCATCTCGGCGTGGCCGACCCGCCTCTTATCGATTACCTCTCAACGCTACTCACGCGATTTGTCCATAGCGATACCGTTTACCGCCTGCGGAATGCTGCCGGTCAACCGATCACCAATCTCAGTGAAATGGTGATCGAAGCGGAGCATTTGCCCGCCGGTGGACGCACGCAGCGCGAATACTACCGACACATCGGCGACTTCGCGCTGTTCTGGACGGGGGTTTACCCCGAAGCGCTCGATCGCGTTCGCAGCCGGAGTTGCCGCGATGCCATGGTGAGCTACACCACTCACGGCAAGCGCGGCTACCTCATGACCAGCCGACTGGAGGAGGAAGAGCAGCACGACGACGAAGCGGTGCTATTCCGCCGGCTCAGCGATCAGTTCGAGCTGTGTGCAATCGGCTTGCGAAAAGTGCGCGAGGAATGGGAACTGACCCAACAATCGCCACCTGGCAGTAGCTTGATTCAGTAGCGATAGCGGTTCGCCACCACGCGGTTCGCATCTCCACGAACCGCGAGGCAGACGATGGCGTGGCGTTACTCCTTGGGCGGAGTGAAGTCTGCAATGTAAAGTTGCGTGGGTGAGCGGCCATCCCGGCTCGAAGTCCACATCAGCCGTTTGTAATCAGGGCTGAACACCGGTAGCACATCTTGCCCCGGGGCATGCGTGATGCGGGTGGTTTTGCTCGTTTCCAGGTTCATCCAGTACAGATCGTAGTTGGGTCGCGCCAGCTCATTGCTATGGTCTGCCGCCGTGTAGATGATGTGCTTGTTATCCTGGTACCAGAAGGGTGCCCAGTAGACCCACTTGTCGTCGGTCGTCAGGGCTTTCTCGCCAGTGCCATCCACATTGATGACGTACAGTTGCAACCGATCTTTCTCCTGGCGATCGGCCCGGAAGATCACCCGCGTGCCGTCCGGGCTCAGGAAGGGCCCGCCGTTGTAGCACTTGGTGGTACCTGAGGTGATCTGACGGGCTCCCGTTCCGTCAACGTTCATGATGAACAACTGAACGTCGCCGGCGTTCCCCGCCGAGTAGACGATCTTCTTGCCATCGGTGGAGTAGCTGCCCTCGGCGGTGTAGACCTTGGCATCGGGCGTGAGGCACTTGAGATCGGTGCCATCCACGTTGGCTTCGTAGATCTTCATTTGCGGGTCGAAGTCCCAGGAGTAACGGCGGCGGACCCCTTTCTTGGCGTCCTCGGCCCGTTGCACCACTTCGGCGGCCTGATGCTTCTTCGCGTCGGGGTCGCTGTGGCTCGAAGCAAAGATGACCTTCTTGCCATCCGGGCGGAAGTAGCCACACGTGGTGCGGCCGATTCCGGGGCTGATGCGCCTGAACTGCCCGGTTTCCAGATCCATCACGAAGATCTGGTAGAACGGGTTGCCGGTCTCTTTCTCCTCGGCCTGGAAGATGATCTTCTTGCCATCTGGCGAGAAGTAGCCTTCACCCGCCCGGACGAATCCCGTCGTTACCGCCTTGATATTCTTGAGGAATGCGGCCTCGGACGTATTCCAATCGTCGGCCGGTTGCCCGGTTGTCAGGGCCATAGCCATCAGCAGTGCTGTCATGGTCGATCATCCTTTTGTGGCGGGTGCGAACCCGATGGCAGGCAAGCTTTCATTGTGATGATATGCGCGAAGAGTGGCCAATTCCCTGTGGATTGTGTGGGCGGGGGGGTACTCGCAACCAGTTAACGCGGCACCATCGCTTGCCCAAGTCGTGCGGCGGGACTTGCGAAAACATCGAATTGCTTTGCTCGCAATGCCACGGAATGGTTCACACTACGTTCACGAATCGAACACTGGAGCAATTGTATCCCACCGTCGCTCAATTGCGGTAAGCACCGGAATTGTTGGCCGACATACGCTGGGTCCGGATGCCACCCACCAATCGCAGCCGCCCGATTTTCGCAAACAACTCGCACTTTACAGACCGCGAATCACTTGGCATAAGCCGTCTCGAATACCGCGAACGTGATTGCCATTCACGAATGGGCTCGATGGGCAGGGGGGCTGCCAATCGAGACGGGGGGAAGTCCATGAAGCGATTCCGGGTCTGGGGATATTCCGCAGCCCTTGTGGCAGGTCTGGGTGGACCTGTGGCTGCGGGGGATTTTCTTGCGCCGCCGCCCGACCGGCCGTCGCTGGCGAAGAAGCTTTTCGGGCCGTCTGGTCCCAAGCCCGCCGGGCCGACGGTTCGCTCGGGTGCTCCGACGTCACAACGGCCACTGACCATCTCGGCACCAATCTCAGCCGATGTTCTCGCGGACGCGCTCCGCAATGAACAGGATGCCTATCTGCGGCGGGTCTCGGTTTGTACCGAGTTACGGCGAGTGGCCATGGAACGCGCGGACGATGCACTTGCCCGGCAAGCCGATGAACTCGAACGGCAAGCCGCGGCGTTATACAACGCACGGGTTGCATCTCTGGGCGTTTCCCGCGTGAAGGCTGCACTGCCCGATCCCACACCGGCGAGTGTTCTGTCGCTGGAGGAACCCGCAGGCGTTCGCACGGCGGCGAATCGCCTGGTCGCGCCCGCGTCGCCGGTTCCCAACTCGAGCACAGCGGGAATTCGGGAGGTCAAACCATGATTCGGTTTCTACCTGGCAGTGCGGGTGCTGCCAGTGCTGCTGCTGGTGCAGGTCGTGCTTCAG
>JBGTAO010000493.1:0-11372 GCA_041749835.1 Gemmata sp.
CTACATGCGCTACGGCGATAACCCCAATCGCCCGCGGTTGCACATGTGGTTCGGGCCACTGTCCATGTACGACTTCTTCGGAGCGGTCGGGAACATGCTCCCGGGCACCTGCTACGAGGCTCAGTGCTGGCAATTAAAGGCCGGGATGAACTCGGTGATCGACGACGTGCGGAACAACCACCCAAACGATTATGCGGGCCTGGTGCTCTTCTCCGCCAACTCGTACAACGCTCCGCGTGTGGCGATGGGGCAGAACTACGATGCCCTCAAGAACGCGCTGTTCTACCCGAAGTCGTTGCTCTCCGCGATCAACGGCGGCAATACCACCTCCGAGGTACGCCCGTTCAGAACCAACGCTGCCTATTCGACATTCACAAGTGTCGCCGGCGACGAGATCCCCAACGCCAACGGCAGCACCGACCCGAACACCGGCCTGGCGTACGCCTTTAACCTGTTGTCGCCTTCTTCGCAAACTTCAACGAGCCTCTACGGTACGGTCAAGGGTCGCCGCGGGGCTTCCAAGATCGTGATCATGGAGACCGACGGTGTGCCGAACACCTATCGCGGGATTAGTTCCGGCACGAAGACCATGAACCCGACGCAGCGGGGTTACGATACCTACTATCCCACTTCGGGTTGGTCCAGCGGGAACATCGGCAATGGCGTCGAGCCCAGCATGAGCGAGGCCGTGAAGGTGGTGCAGCAGATCGTCAAACCCATGGCCGCCAACAACACCCCGGGTAACGATAGCGGGCTCAGTTTGCCCAACGCCCCGGCCCGCGTCTATGCCATCGGCTTCGGCGACCTCTTCGACACCGATTTGGCTCCCAGCGCCACCTTCCGCACCACGGCCCTGGAGTTCCTGGCCGATATCGCCGCTGCGGGTGGAACAGGCCCAATCGGTGCAACCACCTTACCCAGCCACCAGATTATCACCGGCCCGTACGACCAGCGCATCACGCGATTGAAGGACTGTATGGAACGGATCTTCCAGTCGGGCGTGGCCGTGACCTTGATCGAGTGATTCCACTGCCGCACCCGCACAGCTTCCTGGCCCACCCGCTTTCCCGGGTGGGCTTTTTCGTCACCCGGCCACATTCCCGCGCCGCATGAGCTATGTTTCCTCACGGTAACAGCGTAACCCTGCGAGGCGAGAACCGGTGAATTGCGCCGCCGTATTCGATCAGATCGAGAAGACCTACACCACGGGATTGCTGGGCTATGGCACCGGCGTCGCCGCGCTACGCGGCGTTACGCTGAACGTGCCCACCGGCCAGGTGTTTGGCTTGCTGGGACCGAACCGGGCAGGCAAGACGACACTGGTGAAGCTCTTGCTGTCGCTCGCCGAACCCACGGCCGGCACGATTACCCGGCTGGGCGAACCCCTGAACCAACGCCGGACACTGGGCCGCATCGGCTACATGCACGAGAACCACGCCTTCCCGCGTTACCTCTCGGCTAGCGAACTGCTCACGTTCTACGGTGGGCTTTCGGGGATCGCCGGCGAGCACCTGCCCGGCCGGGTCGATCATCTACTCACACGGGTGGGCCTTGCCGATCGCCGCAGCGAGCCCATCGCTCGCTTCAGCAAGGGAATGGTGCAGCGCCTGGGCCTGGCACAAGCACTGCTCAATGATCCCGATCTCCTGATTCTCGACGAACCGACCGAGGGGCTCGACCTGTTCGGTCGCCAACTGCTGCGGCAGGTCGTGCGCGAACTGAAGGCCGCCGGAAAAACCGTGCTGCTGGTTTCGCACGTGCTCAACGAGGTCGAGGAGCTGTGCGACACACTGGCGGTGTTGGTGGCGGGAACGGTTGTCTATACCGGGTCACTGGCAACCCTGACCCGCGACCCGGCTGGCGGTAAACGCTCGCTCGAAGTTGCGCTCAAGCCGCTTTACCAGAAGGAGGTGGCGGCATGAACTCGCTCCCCACCGCGATCCGGACTGTGCGCTGGATGGTTCGAGACACGTTCCGCCAGTCGCTCGCTTCCAAACTCTTCTGGCTCATGCTGGCATTGACGGCGCTGTGTACTCTGTTCTGCCTCGGTATCCGCGTGACCGGCGACGATGAGAAGCCGCGCCACCCGGACCAACTTCCCACTTACATGCCGCGTAGCGAAGCCACACCCGAGGTGCAGGCCGAGGGGATTCGTGTGGTCAATGGCGAAGTCTCGCTTGGCTTCGGCCTGTTCACGTTTGAGGTGGGCAAGCACCGGACCGATTCCGTGCGGCTCATTCAGTTGTGGCTAGCCGGCGTGCTGGCCGATACGGTCGGCGTGCTCCTCGCGCTGATCTGGACGGCGGGCTTCCTGCCGACGTTCCTGGAACCACAAGCGGTCACGGTTCTGCTGGCGAAGCCCGCCCCGCGCTGGGCATTACTCCTGGGCAAGTATCTGGGCGTGGTGCTCTTTGTCGCGTTGCATGCCCTCTTCTTCGTGGGTGCAACCTGGGTCGCCATTGGCATGAGTACCGGCGTCTGGGATGTGGCGTACTGGCTGGCCGTGCCCCTGCTCGTGATCAACTTCGCGGTCTTTTTCGCCTTCAGCGTCTTCCTGGCGGTCTGCACCCGGAGCACCGTTGTCGCAGTGTTCGGGACGTTGCTCTTCTGGGTACTCTGCTGGGCCATGAACCTGACACACCACCACATGGTGGGCTACGAGGTCCAGGGGGTCACGCCGCTGTCGTCGCTGTCCGTGGAGGTGGGCTACTGGGTGTTGCCGAAACCGCTCGACCTCAGTGGCATCTTTTTCGACGCACTGCGGGCTTCGGATTATTCGACACCGATTCCGGAACTGGAAGCGATGAAAGCCCGCGGGCAATTCCACCCGGAGCTTTCAGTGCTAGCGTCGCTCGCCTTCGCCGCCGCGGTGCTCGCCGCAGCGGCGTACGAATTCCGCAAAACCGATTACTAACGCTACTTCACCAGTTCGGGCAGGTACTTCACCGGTAGCGTGCCATGACCCAGCACGTTCTCGTGAAACTGCCGCAGATCGAACGCCTTGCCTTGCTTCCGTTGCACGTCTTGCCGGAGCCCGTAGAACGCCATGCGACCCACGAAGTACGTGGAAAGCTGCGTGCTACTTTGTTTGGCACGTGCGATCTTACCGACCGCTTCGCCTTCGGTCTGGAACCCGCGATCCACGAGTAGTTCCAGCGCTTCCTCATCGGTCATGTTCTGGCAGTGCATCTTGTGGTCGAGAATCGCGTTGATGACGGCTCGCTGGTAGAACTTGAGCTGATGTAATCGCAGCGACAAATCGCCCTCGCCATAGCCTTCGTCGAGCATCATTTGCTCGGTGTAAACCGCCCAACCTTCTGCGAAGACGCCGGAGTAGAGCACCTTGCGCAGCAGCGACGGGCAACGGTTGCCGTACGCCAGTTGCACATAGTGGCCCGGGTACGCTTCGTGGATCGTCAGGATCTGGAGCATCGGCGTGTTGTACTCGCGCAGGAACGTCTCGATGCGCTGCGAGGTCCACTCGGCGGGTGGCGGGGCGACCGCGTAAAGGCTATCGGCCTTGGGGTCGAGCGGCGGGGCGGGGTTCAGGTAGGCGACCGAGAAACCGCGCTGGAACTCGGGCATCTCGACGACCTTGCACGTATCCGGATCGGGAAGCGTGAGGATCTTCTTCTCGCGGATGAAGGTCTTGACCTTCTCCACGGTCTTGCGAGCATCGGCGACGAGTTCATCGGGTTTGCCGTGCTCTTTGCCGAGTTCATCCATCACCGTCTTGATCACGAGCCGTCGGCCCACGGGGTCGTCTGCGGGCATGCGCTGCGTGGGGAATAACTTCACCCACAGTTGCTTGGCGTGCGCATACATCTCGGCTTCAACCCGGCTCGCTTCCGATTCGGCCAACTTGAGAACCTCGTCGGCCGTCAGGCCGGCATCGAGTTCCAGCAGCAGTTTCGCCGCGAACTTCTCCTTGCCGAGCCGCCATTCGCCATTCGAGCGCGGCAGCAGTTCCTTCTCCAGCCATTGCTGGTAGTCCTTGAGTGCCTTCACCGCTTCCTTGCACGGCGTGGCCAGCGGTTCGCTCCCGGGTGTTTCCTTGGCGAACTCGTAAATCTCTTTCTCGTAGAAGTTGATGGCACCCAGGTTGCGCTTCAACGCGATCTCGGTGAGGATCTTGGGCGGGTTCTTCAGGCTCGCTTTGGCCGCAGCGACGATCTTGGGAATGTTGGTGATTCGTTTGGAAGCGTTCTGGACGTTGCGTTCGCGTGGCAGCGTGGACTGCGTGAACAGCACGAACACGCTATCCGAGATGTACTCGCCGAACACCCGCGGATCGTACTCGTAGCGATTATCGTTCTCGCTAGCCCACAGTGCGTACTTGAGGGCGTGCGTCCAGATTTCGAGATCGATCTGCCCGTTGCGCGAGAGCTTCTTCGGATCGATTTCCTTCGTCAGCGTGGCGAGCATGGCGCGGGCATTCTCGACATCCTTCTTGCGGGCTGCGGGCGAAAGATCGTCGAGTTGGTCATCGTATTCGTGGTTGCCTTGCTGCGTGGCGTACAGCGGGTGGCGCAGGAACTCCTGGTCCAGATAACTCAGGAAGAGCTTGGCCAATCGCGCATCTTCGGCAGTGGGTACGGCCGGGGGTTGCGTGGCAGGAACGGCCATTGTCGCGATTCCGAGTGTCATGAGAATGGCCAGGGCAGCGCGTGTCATGGGAACTCCGAAGAGGGAACTGCGTGTTCGGGAATTCTACGGCGCGACGGTCGCTTGCCAGGCATCCAGATCGAACAGAATGACCGTGACACCGGCGGGGCACGCATCGGTGGCGCTGGCTACCAGTTCGGTCCGTCGGCCAAGGACAACGCTGACGGTGTAGCGATAGCCCTGGTTGGTGCGGAAGCGGGCCAGCAGCGTTTGATCGGCGGCAACAGCGGCGGGGTTCGTGTGCAGAGCCAGGGAGACGGCCCCGATCCGGCGGTCGGGCTGACCGTGTTCACCGAGTTGCCAGAAAAGCAGGTCTGGCGTGCGCGTTCCCGCTTCGGGATCGGCCTGAATCAGAATGTGACCCAACCCCAGTTTCACCGGCAACGCTTGATCCCAGAGGCGGCGGAACTCGTGGTAGAACTCCATCAGGAACGAGCGTTCGCGGGCCTTGCGTGCGGCCGGCGGTTCGTCCGCTTCGGTGGGCGAGTACGCTCGCCCGTGTGCGGCGGCAAAGCGTGGGTGCATCAGATTGAGCGCCTCGACGACGAGCGTGAGGAACGGATCGTCGGTCATGCGCCGAGGGCCTCTTTCCACTTCTTGACGCGGGCACCGTCGATCACGCCATCGCGTTTCCCGGCAGCGCACACCGAGGTTCGCACGGCGTAGAAGTCCGGCTTGACGCCCTTGAGTTGCTTCAACTGTTCGGGCCGCAACGATCCGCCCACGGCCACGATAATGGAGACCCGCTGCAACCCCTCCACGATTTCCGCGATCTCGTCCGCCTTCAGGTAATCGAGCAAGGTCTTGCCGTCCTTGTTCCAGGTATCGAGCAGGAACGCCTTGAAGCGGAATCGCTTGGCAAAGCGGGCTAGCTCCACGGGCGACACCGATTTGGCACGTTCCCAGTCGGCATAGGCCACCGCTACCATCTCCATTCCGACGGGAAGTTCGCGGCGCGTATCCAGCAGGTCTTCGCCCCAGCCCGGGCGAGCCGTGTAGCCGGCCAGGCCCCATTTCACGTAATTGAGCTTCAGTTCCAGATGCCAGTGCGCCTCGGTGATAGCATTGGGCGACCATTCGCCGAGCGCCGCACTGACGGGCACCTGACCCCCGACCGCCTCGATGACCGCGGCAACGACCTCGGCCTCGGCTGGGGCCAGTGGACCCTTGGTCGGATCTTTCACGTCGATCAGATCGGCTCCGCCCGCCAGAGCCGCCGGTACCTCGTCCGCCGAACGGACACTGACAAGTAATCCTGTTGCGTCACTCATTGTGGGGAATCCTTCCGGAGAACAATCCGATCGTGTGCGTCGAGCAATCCAGCCGACGACAAGTCCACGGTGAAGAACAGCGTTTGCCCCTGGTAGGGATGATACGCGATCGGGTGGAGGTTCTGGAACACGAACCCGTAAAGGCCCGCGGGCCGGAACCACTCCAGCGCGTTCCGATGAGCGTTTATTTCCGCCGCAAACGCTTCGGGCGCGGAATATTTGACGCAGTCGATCAACTCCCCGGAGCCGATCAGGCCACCGCGATGTTGTGCCAGCGCCAGAAGTTCAGGCGTGGTGATCAAGTCCCAGCCCTCGGGGCGATCGTCGGCGATCTTGCCCGTGTGAATCAGCACCGGGCCGCGACGACGGGTGGGCCAGGTCCGAATCTCGATGGTCTTGATTCCCGCCACGAGCAACGCCGCCCAGGGCTGCTTGATCGAGAGCGCGACACCAGTTTCGGGCGGGGCCATGCTATTCATGCCAAAGTCGCTGTCCGGGTCGTGCGAGCGAGGAGTTCGCTTTTGCCAAACCCAATTCCCTGAGCTAAGGATACGTAGCCCTTGCGTTCCCAGCCAAGTGCGCCGAGTCGTTGCGTTCGCCCCCGAAACCTCGAACTGGCGGTTCTCCTCCGATGCCGGTCCGTCTGGTCAGCCAGGAAGAACTTCCCGGACCCCTCAAGGGGTATCGGCTGATCGAACGCCTGGGGCGTGGCGGCTTCGGGGAAGTTTGGAAGGTCGAAGCTCCCGGCGGATTGCTCAAAGCCGCGAAGTTCGTATTCGGCGACCTCGAAGCGATGGACGAGGAGAGCCGGCCTGCCGAGCAAGAGCTCAAGGCGCTCAAGCGGGTTCGCGATATCCGGCACCCGTACGTCCTTTCCTTGGAACGCTTCGACACGATCGATGGCCAGCTCATTATCGTGATGGAGCTGGCCGATCGCAACCTCTGGGATCGTTTCCGCGAGTGCCGTTCTCAGGGGTTGCCCGGTGTGCCCCGCGAGGAATTGATTAGCTACATGCTGGAGACCGCCGAAGCGCTGGACCTGATGAACTCGCATTATCAGATCCAGCACCTGGATATCAAGCCACAGAACCTCTTCCTGGTCTTCAACCACGTCAAGGTCGGTGATTTCGGGCTGGCCAAGCTCATGGAAGGTGCTCGCGCCACAGTCACCGGTGGTGTCACGCCAGTTTACGCCGCACCGGAAACTTTTGAAGGTTGGATCTCTCGCTTCTCCGATCAGTACAGCCTGGCCATCGTGTTTCAAGAATTGCTCACGGGCACGCGGCCCTTTAACGGAGCGAATACCCGGCAGTTGTTGATGCAGCATATCAACGGCACGCCCGAATTGAATTCGCTGCCCATGAACGACCGCCCGATTATCGCCCGAGCCTTGAGCAAGAAGCCTGAAGAGCGCTGGCCAACGTGTTCCGAAATGGTTCGCGGACTCAAGCTCGCCGGCCAGCCTGTACCGGTGACTACGGCCGTCGGGTACATCGATCACAACATCGCGCCACAACCGGGCTCCTCGGTGTCGGGCATGCGTACCATGCTCGCCGGTGGGAGCAACTCGACCAACGATTCGGAAGCGACCCGAATGGCATTGGGCCGCTCCGGCCCACTCGGTTCCAATGGTGCGGCTCACGCTCGCGTGCAGACGCCGCAACCGGGCAATCTGCCGCCGCTGATCAAGCCAATTGGTAGCCAACCCAGCGGGATCAATAGCACGCCGATGCCCACCAGTGGCTTCGGGCTGCGGCTCGTGACCCCTTCAACACTCCAGTCCGGCCAGCAACCCGCTCTCACGTTGAATCGGCCCATGATCTTCCAGACGGGCCGCATGGGTAGCATGGGAATCGCTCCGCCGGAAAAGCACAGCGATGGCGCACTGTTCCCCGCCTTGATCGTGGCCCTGGGGCAAACGGGCCGAACCGTCGTCGAGTCGCTCAAGCGGATTGTTTGCGATCACTTTGTCCATCCGGACCGCGTTCCGAACATTCGCTTTCTGTACATCGATACCGATCCGGAATCGGTTCCCGCCACACCGCCCGACGATCCGGCCGCCTTCACTTTACGCGAGACAGTGCTGGCCCGGCTCCACCGCCCGGCCCATTATCTGCAACGCGACTCGTTGCCGCCGATCGATCCGTGGATGCCACCCGGCACGTTGTACAAACTGGCCCGCACACCCGGAGCCGCCAATGGCGTTCGCGCGTTCGGTCGCCTTGCGCTCTTCGATAACTACCGATTGATCGCTCAGCGGGTGCGCCAGGAAATCGAAACGTTCCTTACCGAGAACACCCTGAACGAAGCTGAGAAGAATACCAAACTGGGGCTGCGGAGCAATCGACCGCGGGCGTACATCGTCAGCGGGTTGGCCGGCGGCACCGGCAGTGGCATGTTCCTGGATCTGGCGTTCCTGTTGCGGCACGAGCTGCGCCAGGTGGGGTATCTCAAGCCGGAAGTGATCGGGCTCTTCCTGACGCCCACCGGTGAAAAGAACGCCGCACGCACCACCACGGTCGCAAACACCTATGCCGCGCTGACGGAGTTGCACCACTTCCAGGCACGGCATTCGCGCTATCAAACTGCATTCGATCGATCGGAAGCTCCTATCACCGATTCCGATCCGCCGTTTGCTCGCATTGCGATTCTGCCGCATTCCAAGACCCCGAACCCGAAACTCCCCTGTCCCACCATCGCCGTGGCGGCACGCTCGCTTTACCAGGAGATTCTGACGCCCACCGGTCGAGTGGCCGACGAAATGCGCGACGTCTACCGCAACGCCTACCCCGTTTTCACACCCAGTTGCCAGACGTTTGGCCTGTTCCGGCTGAACTGGCCCCGCGCCGAGATGCTGGCCGCGGCCACACGCCGGTTCGCTCAGCGGCAGATTCAACGCTGGACTGCCAAAGAAGCCACTCACCTGCGCGAACCGATCGCCGCGTGGCTCACGCAGCAGTGGGAGGAACGGAAGCTCTCGCTCGACACAATGGTCGAGACCCTCACCACGGCCGTTCGTGATGCCCTGCGCGAAGACCCCGAGCGTGTCTTCGATGCGTTCGTCGATCCCCTGCGGACGCGCACACCATCCAGCGCCAAGATCGATGCCGCTGGCACCTGTGCGGTACTCGACCAACTGATCAAAGTTGTTGGGAAGCCCGATTGCGAGAATGACCCGGCACAGGGTTCGTTGCACGCGCCCCTGACGGTTCGCTACGAGCACCTCTGCCGCGAAGCGGAGGGGCATCTGGCGGTGATGGCGGCGACCTTCCTCGAAGTGCCCCAGTTTCGCCTCCCCGGAGCCGAGGAAGCGCTTCGCCAGATCGGCGATAAGCTCAAGCTCCAGGTGGATGCACTCGAGCCAGTGCGTGTCGAACTGAGCAAGGAAGTGCGGCAAACTTATGGCCGGCTCTTCCAGGTCATTGGTTCCTTGAGTGGTGCACTGGCTTCGTGGAAACTCGGAGCTTCTGCCGAGATCCTCGAACTCCTCCGGATCTACCCGCGCAAGCGCCTGCAACTGCACATACTGGACATGATTCTCTCGGTGTATCGCAAGTTGCTCGGCAACGCGCCCGAGTATCTCCGCGAGATCAATTACTGCCGGACCTCGCTGGCCGACATGCACGCGCAGCTTGCCAAGATTGCAGGGTCTTCGCCGGCGGCCATCACGGCGGGTAAGCTGATTCTCCCGGACGGTTGCAAGGATCTCGATGGGGCCGCCGATCAGTTCCTGGCTGGCCTGGAACCCGAGGCACTACTGGCCTTCGAGCAGGCGTTGCAGAAGGAGATCGCCCGCAAGTTCCGCGGGCTGGGTAACGTCTGTTTGAAGCCGAACGAAAAAGGACCGCTGTTCCGCGAATTGCTGATCAACCGCTCGCGCGAGTTCCTCGATGGTAAGCTCGATCACTCGAACCCGGCTGCGGTCTTCTTCCGATTTCGCCCTGAAGAGAGCAACGCCGAGCCGCTCATCGCTGAAGCCTTCGATGAAGCCGCGCCCGAACTCACCGTGCGCTCGAATGGTGAGAAGCCTTATGAGATCGCGCTTCTCGCGGTCCCACCCGGGCCGGAAGGCGATAAGCTGCGGCAACTCGCCGCCCAGGTGCTCCCCGCCGCAGAACTAATTCCGGCCCCACTCCCCGACGATATTTGCTTCTACCGCGAGTATCCGCAACTCAATCTGGCCGACGTTCCACAGCTCGGCGACCTGGCCCTTGAGGCCTATCAGCAAATGGCCGCATCGGAACACCCACCGCACACGCGGATGGATGTTGCGTGGCAACCAGCCACTTCAAACTGAATCGCCTCGACCCGAGATCTTCTCTTCTCCTCGATCTTCTCTTCTCCTGGGACCGCGGTCGTCCCGACCGCTCTTCGCGTTCTTGGTGTCTTCACTTATTCCACCGGGACCGCGTACCTCCGGCCCGCTCTTCATTCGCAAGCGCTCCTCAGCTTGGTGCGGTCGGGACGACCGCGGTCCCAGGGAAGCTCCGGCGGTGTTTTGGGTAGCACCGGAGGGTTGACGCCCTCCGCTCGCCCGGCTTACACGCTCGCCCGGCTTACACGCGCAACTCTTCACACGATTTTTGCCGTTCGTTGTTGCATTTCTCGTGCGCGAGTGCATATTTTATACAAATGTACACCTAAGGCCCTTCGGAGCCCACCCATGCCGCTGCGTCAACTCTTCATCGACATGAACGCCTTTTTCGCTTCGGTCGAGCAACAGGAGCACCCGGAACTGCGGGGTCGCCCCGTGGCCGTGATTCCTACCGAAGCCGAGACCACCAGTTGCATTGCGGCTAGTTACGAAGCCAAAGCTTACGGAATCAAAACCGGTACGCCCGTGTGGGAGGCTCGCAAGCTCTGCCCGGGTATCGTTTGCCGGGTGGCCAATCATCGCCGGTATGTTGTGATGCACAACCGCATTGTCGATGCCGTGCGCTCCGTGCTGGTGGTGGATCAGATCATGTCGATCGACGAAATGACATGTCGGTTGTATGGCGACGAACAGCAGCCCGAGCAGGCGAAGGAAGCGGCACTGCGCATCAAGGCCGTGATCCGCGAGCGGGCCGGCGACTACCTGCGCTGTTCCATCGGCATTGGCCCCAACACGGTGCTGGCGAAGATGGCAGCCGATCTGCGCAAGCCCGATGGCCTCACAATTCTCTCCGACGCCGAGCTTCCCGAAGGGCTGTTTGGCTTGAAGCTCCAGGATTTCCCGGGCATTGGCCCCCGCATGGAACGCCGGCTCAATCTGTACGGTGTCTTCGCGGTGCAGCAGTTGTGTCAGATGTCGGTGAAGGCGCTTTCCGAAGTGTGGGGCAGCCAGATCCTGGGCCGGCGCTGGTACCGAATCTTGCATGGCGAAGAAGTGACCGATCCGCCGGGTCGCCGGCAAACCGTGGGGCATTCGCACATTCTGCCGCCCGACCTGCGCAC
>JBGTAO010000494.1:0-3590 GCA_041749835.1 Gemmata sp.
AATCGCTGCCAAGGACTTCACCACCATTGGGTGTCATGGCCGCCCACCAGGTTTCTCCGGAGATGCTGGAGTTGACCATGCGGATACTGCCGTCGCCCAAGCAGACCATAATGCCCGAGGAGCGTGGGGCAGAGGCGAATCGGTAGTCACAATTCGAGGTCGTGGTGGCCCAAGTGGGTGCGAACTGCGGCCTGGTACCGGCACCGATGATGTAGCCCGGCGACGATGCACTGGCGTGCCAGTAGTTGATGACCGGCATCCACTGGTACCAGCTACCTGCGTTGGCGTAAGGAGCGATGTTGTAGAAGTCGCCGCTGTAGTCAGGCCGGTGTGGCTGGGGGTTTGCCCGGCAGACGGTCATACGCTCGGTGTAGATCACGGTGTTCGACGAACCGTCGGAAACCTGCTCGATGCCCCGCATCCCGCGCTTTTGGCCATTGTACACGTCACCCAACGGCATGTGGTTTGCGACGTACCCGGTCACCGAGTAGATGCCCCAACCACTATCGTTATAAGCCCCGTCGCTGTTCGAAGGATCGGTCGGGTTGATGAAGATCTTCGGCGGCGACTGGTTGTATGTGATTGCGTAGTACTGACCCGACGTGGCGGTGTTGTTGTCCACCACCCGCTTCAGGTTGTCCTGCTCCACGTACGGGAGGATGTGGACGATCCACGAGCCGTCCTTGTAGCCAGTTCCACCATATTCAACGAACGCGGGGGGCAACTGCTTGTTCGCATCCTGGTAGTTGTGGGCGGCCAGCCCAAACTGCTTCATGTTGTTCATACCCTGCGTCCGTGCCGCCGCTTCGCGTACCTTTTGAACTGCAGGTAGCAATAACCCGATCAGGATTGCGATAATCGCAATCACGACCAATAACTCGATCAATGTGAATCCTCGTCGCATTTCATACCCCTCAACGGTGATTGCCGAGTATCCGGCAACCTCGTGTTAGGGAATGAGGATGACATTCGAGTGAGCGCAGCATCAAGATTTGATGAAGCTATTCCCAACCCTGAGCACACCACTAAACCGCAATCGCTTTCATCTTTTCCAATCCGGTTCGCGCGACAACTTTGGGATCGCGTTTCCAGTAGTCGCGGTTAAACAACTCCAGTGAAACAAATCCCGAATAGTTCATCTGCCGCAGTGCCGCGAAAACTTCCTGCAAGGGGGCTATCCCGTCGCCCGGGAAGACGCGGTCGGCGTCGGTGATCTTGGCCCGGTCAATCTTGGGGTAATCATTGAGATGGAAAATGCCGATCGCGCGTGAGGAGAGAAGACCCAAGCCGGCGAAGTCCGACCCACCCTTGTAGAGGTGATAGATATCCGGCAAGATCGTACCTTTCCCGTCGCCGGATTCTGCGGCCACACAGAGTGCTTCGCCTAGCCGGCGTAATGTGCGGGAGAAGCCCCAAATCTCCACGATTGGCAAAACACCCTGTGCCTGACCAATCTCCATCAAGGCATGGTAGCGGTCGGCTGCGGCGATCAAATCAATCACAGGTTCCGTGAACTTTGGGTCGTCACGTTTACTGGCCCCTCCGGTCGCGCCAACCGGTGGGGCCGCAATATTGGGGCTCCCGATCGCAGCGGCCCATTCCATGTCCCGCTTGGCTTGCTCAAGCCCTTTCTTGCGGCGTGCTTCATCTGCAACAATCCACTCGGAAAATCCAATCACATCGGCGACCTTGAGCCCCGCGTCATCAAATCGTTTTCGCAGTTCCTTGAGAGTGCCGCCGGTTTTGAGAAACGCATCCAACTCCGAGACCCACGGTTCAATCGCGTCGTACCCAGCGGCTTGCGCGATGGCGATCAGATCGACGATCGGCCGCGATTTCCCTTCAGCATCTCGAACCGTGCTTGTATTCAGGCAGTACCCATATGAGGGTTTCGGCGACGGATTCGCATCTGTCCGAAGAGGTGTCACCACAGCAGCAGAACTTGCGGCAACGGTGGCCAACCATTCGCGGCGAGAGGTAGGCTTCAACATCGGCGATTCCTCGTCAAAGTCGGTTCCAGGGATGGCGATCCTACCGGAAAAGCGCGATCTCTGCCACGAGTCCCGGGCCGAAGCCCAACGCTACATACGGAAGCGGTGCCTTCTCGCGGCGGAGTTGATCGATGATGAACAATAACGTGGGGCTGGACATGTTGCCAAAGTTCGCGAGTACCCGCCGCGACCCCGCGAGGTCCGCATCCGAAAGTTCAAGCCCTTCCTGGACGGCGGACAAGATCTTCGGGCCCCCCGGGTGGATCGCCCAACTGCCAATCTCCGACAGCGTCAGCCCTTGATCGTGTAACCAACCTTCGAGCCAGCCCCGGAGTTGTTTGGCAATCAAGCTGGGCACTCGACGCGACAGCGTCATTTCAAAGCCATGATCACCAACTGTCCAGGCCATGTCGTTTTTGGAATCGGGAATCAGGGTTGAACCCGAGGCAACCAGTCGGGGCGACGGCCCTCGTTGTGCCGCAGGTTGGCTCTGACCGACAACTGCTGCAGCACCATCTGCAAAGATGGCGTTAGCGATCAGTTTATCAGCAGCATTGCCGTAGTAATAATGAAGGCTGCACAATTCGACTGCACACAAGAGAACACAAGACGTGGGTTCGGCAGCAGCAAACGCATGTGCCACCCGCAGACCGTTCAACGCTCCGTGGCATCCCATGAACCCAACATGCGTCCGCTGCACAGTTGGGGGCAGACCCAACCGGGTGATCAGGAAATAGTCTACTCCTGGCGCGGCAAACCCGGTGCAGGACACCGTGACCAGATGCGTGATCCGCTCGACCGAAACATGAGCTTCTTGTAGTGCCTTTTGGCTTGCTTGAAATGCCAGTACACCTGCTTCCTGGAGATAGGTTTTCATGCGTTGGGCCGTGGTGGGGCCAACGCCTTCACGTTCGGGCGATGGGAGGAACGGAGAGCCCGACGTAGACGTACCCGCAACGAGATCGCGAACGAGATCACCGCCCAGCACCTGATAGCGACGCTGGATGTTGGAGCCGCTATAAACAGGACCTAGCCAGGTAGAAGTACGAACATCTGGACCCGCAAGTACCCGGGCCACCGCCAAACCATCATCTGGCGTGAGGTAATCGGGCGGATGTGCAGTGCCAATCCCCAGTATTGAAAAACTCATGCGTGGCGACTTGGGCTATAAGGAGTATTCAGTGAAGCTAACACAAGTCGAGACAATCCTGGGCAAACGCGAAGTGCCTCGACTGTTGCTTTTGTGAGGACGGGAGAGCGCAAGACACGAGAGACAATCCGACATAATCGTTGGCGCTTTTGCACGACTGTGCCAAGGGTCTGCTTCCATTGTTCCACCAACTCAGGTGACCAGTTTAGGACACCTCGGGCGGCAATGGGAGCAAGTGCGACTGCAGACATGATAGCCCAGGCCATCCCTTCACCGGTGAACGGTTCCACATATCCCGCAGCATCTCCCACGATGAAACGACGTTCACTCCCGGGAGTCGGGCAAGACCGAGTGAGGGCGGGAGTACCCCGCCAGGAAGCTTCTCCAATCGTGGCTGGCACTGGCCAACGGACATCTTACAAAATCTGAGCAGCGGCTTTCCCCACACC
>JBGTAO010000495.1:0-7122 GCA_041749835.1 Gemmata sp.
CAGCACCAGACCGAACAGGAACAGCAAGCCCGCTAACATTCGTGATTTCATCGTGAGCACCTCAAATAGTGGGTATTGAACCGAAACACAACCCTTGCGAAGCACGGCCGGGGTCACCGTTTCGGATCACCCCGGCCCGCCACCAGGGCCACCTCCGCCCCCGGTTCGAGTTGTAACCTCGGTCGGCAGAGTAGTAAACGGAAACGTGCCCGGAGCCGCGACTGGGAGCCCAGAATTCGTTCCGCGGGCCGACCGCAGGCTGCGGTCGTAGCATGGGAATTATGTGGGAATTGATCGCAACCGTGTTGATCGCGACCGCCTGGGTGGGGCACGCCTGCATCTGGGTGTCGCTGCTCAACAACCTTTACGGCCGAGCGCTCAATAAGCGCGTGCTCAAGGTCTGGCGACTGCTCTCCGGGTTGCTCATCCTGGCGTTTCCGCTGCTCATTCCGGTGCGGTTATACTTGGGGGCGCAACTCTACCTGGGCGGGTGCGTGCTGCTGGGTGGGGTCATCTTCCCGATCATCACGTTGTTGCGATTGCTGCGGCCGACCCCTGCGTGTGTGCTCACTGAATCGACCCAGACCGTGAATCTGTGGCCGATCCTGGGCCAGCAAGTGATCGGCGATGGCTTCTACCGGGCCGTCACGCAGTTGCCGGGCAATGGTGTGTTCCGCGTCGATTTGACCGATCTCACGCTGGCATTGCCCAAACTGCCGCCCGAGTGGGAAGGGCTCCGGCTTCACGTGCTCAGCGATCTGCACTTTCATGGCACCCCGAGCCGCGACTACTTCGATTGGATCGTTGCCGAACTTCGCAACGGCCCGCAGCCCGATCTGGTTTGTCTCGTCGGCGATTACGTGGATACCGATACGCACCACACCTGGATTGCCCCGGTGCTGGAGCCGCTGCCCGCCACGGAAGCGAAGCTCGCAATCCTGGGCAACCACGACTTGCATCACCATCCCGAGCGATTGCGTGAGGAACTGGTTACCGCAGGCTACACCGTGTTGGGTAACAACTGGCAAGAAGTCACGATCCGCGGCGTGCCGTGCGTGGTGGCAGGGCACGAGGGGCCGTGGTTCGCGGGCTCACCGGATCTCGGGTCGGCACGCACCGACTGCTTCCGGCTTTGCCTGAGCCACACCCCGGACAACTTCTATTGGGGTATCGCCAATCACATCGACCTGATGCTCTGTGGCCACGTCCACGGTGGTGCCGTTCGCGTTCCGGTCGTCGGCTCGATCTTCGTGCCGAGCATCTACGGTCGCCGCTTTGATCGCGGCGTCTTCGAGCAGGCCGGCACGGTCATGGTGGTGAACCGGGGACTCAGCGGGAAGGAGCCACTACGGCTACGTTGTCACCCGCAGGTACTGCGAATCACACTGGTGCGTCAGCGCTTGCGGTAACCGACCGGCACCACTCCGCGGTAATCGGCCGTCGTCTTGGCTGGGCCTGGTACGAGTGGTTCGATGAGAATATCGTCGCAGTAGGCGACACCCACACCGGTCAGCGCCACCGTCACCGCGATCTGACCGCTGGCCGGGACCACACGATACAGGTGGTACTTCTTCCACTGTTGTTGCTGCGAGATGCGCAAGCCCAACTGTTCGCCGCTGGCATCGTCGTAGAACAGCACACCATCGACCGAGCCCTGAATCTCCTGGGGCACCCGTAGCCAGGCGCTGATGCGCACGAGCGTGCCGGGTGGCAGCTTGACCGTGGGGCTATCCACGGCCAGGAAGGTGCGTTCCAGCGGGGCTTCACTGGGCTTTTGGGGTTTCCCGTCGGTTCCGCGTTCCCGGCGATGGCGCACTTCGAGCCGGAGCAGGCTCTTGCCGAGGTCGGGTTGCGGGGCGGTGTAACCTTCGTCTGGCGCGACAATCGGTCGGCTTGGCGCGAACATCCCTTTGATGGGCTCGGGTGCCTTGCGTGGTTCCGGCTTCTCCGATTGTTTCTCGGCCGGAATGATCCCCGCTGCCACGTTCACCTTGTCCAGCGTGCCGAAGCGAGCACTCCAGCCGGGCAGCGCATCGACTCGCACGCCTTCCGGAGCCAGCTTGCCCGAGAATTCGAAGTTCCCGTACGGCAGCGCGTTCTCGGCGATGCGCGAGTTCTGCACGGTGTTGAACAGTTCCCAGTGCTTCGGCAGGCTGAAGAAGCTTACCGCGTATGGGCTGGCCGTCGGCGTGTCGAGGCTGGCGGTCGCCTGGTCCCAGTGATCGCGCATGATCACGCGCAGTGGTCGCAGCGAGCGCATCGCATCGAGATACGCCTTGTCGTAAAGCTCTTCAGAGAACTTGCGGCGGGCTTCCTCGTGATGGCGCGTTGCGAGCCGGAAGAGGGTGTCGGCACCGCGCACCTCGATTCCCATCGCGGTCAGCTTGTCGTGGATGGTCTGCACTTTCTTGTACTCGACTGCTGCCAGGTCCAGCGCCCACAGAGCCGCGAGTCGGCTGTACTTGCGGGTATAATCTTGCCACCAGACCACCAACCCGGCGCGATCGTTGGTGAACACAACTGGGGCGACTAGATCGAACTCGGGAATCGTCAGTTCCGTGCCGCCGGTCTTCTTCTCGGCATGGTGCGACAGACATTCGACGCCGGCCGGGCTGATGAGCCACGGGTCGGCACCATCGTGGACGAGCGGAACCAGAATCTTCAGCGACTTCACGGCTCCTTGGTCCGGCACGAACTGCATTCCCGGGCCGAACCAGATCGGCAGCAGCACGGCTCCGCGTTCCCCGCGCAACAGTGCCGCCTTCACGTTGGGGTTACTGGTGGAAAGCCACTGCGTACGCTCCGTCGCCGCCAGGAGCACTGGGCTCAGCATGTCGATCTCGGCATTCAAGAGCGCCATGCCCTGCAAGCGATCGCGGCCATGATGCGAATCGGCGAGGAAACGGTCGGACCAGAAACCGAGCCCGCGGCAACCGCACGCCAGCGCGATGTGGGCCATCACGCGGACTTGCTCCGGGTGCGGGCCGATGGGGTCGTTGAACGGCTCATTCGGGTTCTGTTGCAGTACGTTGGCGATGTACCAATCTGGCAAGTGGTTCTGGATCCACGTCCAGAACGTCGCCCGATCGGCGGTGAGCGTCTTGCGCTGGGTGAGCCAATCGCGGTAACGGCTCATGTCCAGGCTGGTGAACAGCGGCCAGCGGTGTGCGCCGATCACGTCGAGGTAGCCAGAGTAAGCCTGATAGCCATCCCAGACATCGGCACCGCGTGGTCGCCGAGGGTCTTGGGTGCGAATGACTTCGAAGGTGCGGTAGACCCGATCCGATTGCTCCGCGGTGCGGCCGCCACCAAGATCCCAGAACAGCACATCGGTGCCGCCAAACTTGCGGATGAACGCAGCGAGTTCCTCGGCTTCGCGGTTGAGCGATGCGGGTGTTTCGTCGCCGGTTCCGGTAGCCAGCGGTGTCATGGGCACGACGAGCCAACCTTCGCGGTTGGCATCATCGAGCAGTTCGGGCGCGGCGTCGGGTGGCAACCAGAGCGAATCGAATCCCGTTTGGCGCAGCACGTGAAGCGGAGTGCCGGTGTGGCGAATCGCCCGGAACAAGAACGGCTTCCCATCAACGAAGAGTTGCCCGCCACGCTGTTCGACCTGGCGACCGCGCGGGTTCAACACGGTCTCGCCACCCTTGGGTTGCTTGACCACCACACCCGGGATTCCACCGCCACCAGGAGCCGCGCGCAGCGGCGGCTTTACTGGGCCAATATCCAGATCGTCCACCCACACTTCAACCGCGCCCGGGCCGGTGTAGAGGTTCAGGATCAGCCGATCGACATAGGCTCCCGTGGTGTTGACTTCGCGGCCAGTCTTGGTCTGCAGCACGGGCAAGTGCTTGGTGAGCAGGGCCGGTGCGTCGTCGAGTGTCAGCTTCCACCACTGGCGAGTCTTCTCGGCGGGGTAAGTCGATGCCACGATCAGCGTGGTCAGCGGCAACTGGGGGTTCGCGGGGTCGGGTTCCTTGGGGAAGACTACACGTACCCGCAACTGGATTCCCGCCTTGGTTGCCTTCACCCAGACACCCGCGGTGAGCAGTTCGTTCATCGGGGCTGGCGGCGTGTCGTAGTAGTAATGGATGAACGCGGCATCGCCGGTCGCGGCTTCGGCCTTCAACTTGATGTGCTCGCTGGCCGGCTGGCTCTTGAAGGCAATGGTCGAGATGTCGTGCTCGGCTTCGTCCACCCGGACGTTGGCATCACTGCGCACCAGCATGAGCTGGCGGCCGCTGAACTGGTGCCGGTGAATCTGCTCCGCTTGCGCCGGGACCAGGACCACGCCTGCAACAACAACCGCAGCGGCAAGCACCGCGAACGCAGAAGTGCGTGGGCGCATGGGCAACAGCTCCTTCTCTACGGAATGCTCTGGCGAGGCCGGCTATAACGGCCCCGGGGAACTGGAGAAAGGCCAATGTTGGCCGCGGGTGTGCCAGATGGGCTTGTAGGAAATCGCAACTCGTTGCAAGCTGTGGTAAGTTAGTGTCGGCTGTGGGAACCTGGGTCGGCATCAAGGGGTAGCGGGCTATGGATAACGCAGCGAAGGAAGCGTATTTGGCGGGTGTGGCGAAAGCTCGGGCTGGCGACCCCGTCGCAGCGGCCGCCGCGTTCACTGAAGCGCTCGACCGCGAACCAGCCTGGACCCAGGCACGCCTGAGCCGCGGTGTTGCCTTCTTTCTGACGAAGAACTACCCGGCCGCGCTCGCGGATTTCGATGCCGCACTCGTGGACGATCCTAACCTCGTGGATGGTTACCTCAACCGGTCCGCCGTGCGCCGGGCCATCGCCGACAATGCGGGGGCCGACGCCGATCTGGCCAAGGCCGTTGACCTAGCTCCCGATAACCCCGCCGTCATTCAAAGCCGCGGCAACGCTCGATTACGGGGTGGTAATGCCGCCGGCGCTGTCCGCGATTTCACCCGCGTGCTCGAACTGACACCCAAGCTGGTGGTCGCACTCGTGAACCGGGCCGCGGCGTTCATTCAACTGGGCGAACTGCAAGCCGCCATTGCCGATACCGACGAAGCGCTCTCGATCGATCCGAAGAATCGCGATGCTGCAATCAACCGGGCAACCGCGCGGCTCATGTTGCGTGACCACGCCGGAGCCGAGGCCGATGCCGCGATTGTGTTGGGCAACGATCGGCATTCAGTGGAAGGCCTGTACATCCGTGGCGTGGCTCGCACTGGCCTGGAGCAATTCATCGATGCGCTCACCGATCTGGATGACGTGGTTCGCCGGGCTCCGAACCTAGCTGCTGCTTGGGCCGCCCGCGGTAACGTGAAGTATCACCTGAACGATGCCACGGCCGTGAACGACTACCGCGAAGCCTTCAAACTCGATGCTGTCGCTGCCACTCGCGTGTTGGTGCGTGTTGTTCGGGATCAGGCGAAGAACCGCCCGGTGGAAGTGCTCGCCGAGTGCAACAAGTACCGCGCTCGCGACCGAAGAGACGTGATCTCACTCGCCCGGCGTGCGCTCACCCGGTTGGCCCAGGGCCGCACCGCCGACGCCAACCTCGATTTCGCCGCCTTCCGCAAAGCGGCTCCCGACGATCTACCGATTCTGGATCAACTCATCGCTGCCGTCTCGGCTGCAGAACTCGCCAAGAAATCAACCGCGTGACTCACACACCGGATGGGCGTCTCATCGCCTGCGTGGTTGTGATGCCGCGAGGGCGAAATGACCCCACTCGCGGAGTCGCGCCAACGTCATTTGGTGAAAAATTCTACCGCAACTCACTTTTTCAGCAGCAGTTGAATCGCCATTCTTAGCTTTGTGAACAGCACCTCAAATCGAATCGATTAAAGAGTTTACACCGTTAATGCCGATTATGCCGGGTATCGGAAATAGGACATCCGTGCGAAGGTGTGACCTGATAAATTGAGAAAACAGGGTAATTCTCTCTGGGCGCACATCCGTTGTTATCCGAAACTATCGCGAGACCCGAATTGCGTTCGGTCCAAAGTTCTGTTTCCCCTTCAACGGAGATTGCGGATGAACTCGCGAACTCGTCTCACGTTCCTGGCTCTGGAATCACGTGAAAATCCCAGTGGCCCCACCGTGGTGGAGCCGATCGTGATCACGCCGCCGACCACCGACACCGGCATCACGGCTCCTGCCGAGACCATCAGCAACACCGCTGGCGACATTGGTGCTGCGATTATCAATGGTGCGACCGGTGGCTCGTCTGGCTACATGAACGACGTGAACGGCATCTACAAGATTCCGCTTTGATTGCTACCGGAGCCGTGAACTCCGCGTACCCAATGCGACCCTGGCAGGATGGCTGCCGGGGTCGTGCTGTTTCTGGGCTTGCTTTTGACGCAGCTTATTGTCGCAGCAGGTTCCACGCGGCTCGTTCCAGGCCACGGAAATCGGCGAGCCCACGGAGCGGGTTCAAGTCCGGATCCTGGCCCAGTAACTCGAGATCGCTGAAGCCGGCCCGAAGCGCGATCCGCAGCAGTTCCAGCGCCTTCTTCTGATCGTCGCTTTCGGTCCGCGAAGTCTGGGCGAACACGCAAGCCAACTGGTAAACCACATCCGCATCATCCGAGAGTACGCGAGCCTTCTCGGCTTCTCGGTGGGCTTCTTCCCGCTGGCCCAACTGCGCCAACAGAATGGCGCGACCACTGCGAGCCGCCGCCGATTCCGGGAAAAGTTCCACGGCACGGGTGGCAGCGATCAGTGCTGCGGCTGGGTCTTGCAACTCGGCTAGCACGTGAGCCTGGTTTTGCAACGCGGGAAGCGAACGTGGATTGATTCGCGCCGCGGCCTGGAAGTCGGCGAGTGCACCCTTCGGGTCGGTCTTGATTCGGGTGTAACCTCGTACCAGGAAATCGCCTTCGCTGATCGGTTGCTGATGAGCGATGGCCTTGCGGTCGGCAGCCGCAGCAGCGGGTTCGTTGAGGCCGTCGCGGACCTGGGCTCGAAGCAGGTGGACCTGCATCACCGGCCCACCCTTCGCCAAAGCTGTAGTGAAATCGTGCTCGGCTTCCTTCAGCTTGCCCTGGCGGCGGCGAACTATGCCCCGGTTCAGGTACGCCTCGGCGAAATCGGGGGCCAGCTCGATCACCCGTGTGAACTCATCCTCGGCCTGGGCGGGCTTGC
>JBGTAO010000496.1:0-6202 GCA_041749835.1 Gemmata sp.
CGGCTTCACCGGTTCCCGCGAGGTTCAAGGTGGTGAGTTGTTCGGGCAAGTGCGTGATGACGGTGCGAACGCCACCACTCCCGAGGCTATTGTTGTGCAAGTCGAGTTCACGGAGGTTGCACACAGCGGGGCCAGTCATGAGGCGTTCGATCAAATGCTCCGTTAATCCCATCGTGGCCAGCGAAAGCCGTTCCAGGTGCCGTGCGGGTTGGAGGGCGTCGATCAGATCGTCGAGCGCTTCGTGGCCAACGTGAAAGTGTAAGCCCCGCAGCGATTGCCCCAATGGCGAGCGCATCAGATCTTCGATCACGAACGGCATGCCTGCTCCGCTGGCACGCTGGAAGTAAACATCGGTGATCCCGTGCGCCGCCGGGGTATCGCGCAAGATGCGGAGCGGCTCGATGGGGCTGGCGGTGAAGTGAATCTTGCGCAAGCGCGGCACCACTGCTGAAGCCGCGAACCGCTGCCAGTCTTCCAGCGTTGCGGCACCCCACAAGCGCATCTCACCAATGGGGGCCTGAGCGAGTATGGCGCGTTCGCTCCGTTCCCACATCAACAGCGAGCGCACATTCACGAACCAGCCCAGCCCACGACGGAACGGTTCGTGCGGCCATTCCACTTCGAAACCGTTGACCTGGGGAAGCGTGTCGCGGAATGGGAGCCCGCTCACCCATTCGGGCCGATGCCAACGACACTGGACTGCAAACGGCTCCCAGGCTGGTGTGTTCGCCAGTTGAACCTGGGCCCGAACGAACTCGGCTCGGTCCGATTGCCCCGACTCTTCGAGAAAGTCGGCGAACACCAACCGCGCGGTATCGTCGTCCGGTTGTGCGCAGATGGCCGCGAGAAGTGCGTCGTGAGTATCCATGCCCCAACTTTGCCTGATCTCGTTTTACAGGAGCACCCGCTCACCCCAGTGCTCGCGCAGGCGTCGCGCGATGGCCGGTGTGATGAGGTTGCCGCCCAGATCCAGACAGATCAACCCCGTGAGTGCCGCCGATTCCGCGAGAGCCATCGCGCCATCGTCTTCGATGAGGTTATTGGCAAGATCGAGATGCACAAGGCTGCGCAAATGCGGGCTTTGTGCGAGGGCGATGGCACCACGATCGCCAAGCCGGTTCTCGCGGAAATCGAGCACACGCATCTGTGTGGCGTTCGGCGTGTCTGCGATCGCCAGCGCGGCCGGTGCAGCGAGGTGGTTGCCACCCAGTTGCAGCGAGCGCAACCCGCGCAGAAACGGGGCCGTGGCCAGTGCTTCGATCCCCGCCTCCTCCGGGCGTGTGCGTTGCAATTTCAGGCTTCGCATTCGGGGGAGCGGTGCTCGCGCCATCGCCTCAACCGTGCTGGCACCGAGGTTGTTGTCGCTCAAGTCCAACTCCTGAATTCCCGCTAGCGCTGGTGCCGCCAACAACTGCGACAACGGGGCCGGGTTCAACCGAATACCGGATAGGTTCAGCGTCAACAGTTGTGGTGGATCGGCCAGACGTGTGAGTTGGCTCACCAGCATGCCACCACCGCGATCGGCCCGACAACTGAGCGCGGTGAGTTGCTTAAAGATCGGCGTGCGCACAATCACTGTGGCCGATTCTTCTGTGGTCAGGGCCGCACCAATTTGCAACTCGCGCAGTCGCAGATAATGATGCGAATGCAAGAGTCGCCACGCCGAACTGCCCCCCATCCCCTGAAGCAACGAGAGCCGCACCAACCGCGCGATCCAACGAGAATCGGCGAAGTCGCTGGCTTCGCCCAGCCGCGCCACACCCAGATCCAACGATTCGATCGGGAATCGCGTGAGCAACTCTTTGGCATGCGACAGAAAGGTTGTGGCATCGGTCGCAACGATTGCGGCGGGCAAGCCGCGGCGAAAGGGCTCGCGGGACCACTCGATGCCGTCAGGCAGCGGGAACTCATTAAGCCAGTCGGGATCGGCCCGCGAAACCTCGCTGAAGCGCAGCCGGATACTTTCGGGTTCGTAATCGGGCTGGCGTGCCAGTGTCACCTGAGCCCGCACGAACGCCGCCCGGCGCGCGTCGCTCTCTTCCTCCAGCGAGTCGGCGTAGATGAGTCGCAGTGTATCGTTGTCCGGGTCATCCAGGATCGCCCGGTACAGCGCTTCACGGTCTGTCATGGCACTTGCGACAATCCTTGTCGTCACAGGATCACGTGTTTACCAAACCGCTCGCGGAGCGCCTGTTGGGCGGCGCGGCCGAGCGGTTGATCGCTGACTGTCGTGGAAAGGTTCAGGCTCAGGAGCCCTTCCAGGGCGGGGGACTGCGCGAGGGCGATTGCACCCGCATCGGTCAGTCCGGTCTCTTGCAGATTGAGTTCCAGCAGGCTACCCAGCGAACGGGCCTGAGCCAGCGCCGCGACACCCGCATCCCCAATCGGATTGTTCGACAGATCGAGCGAGACCAGTGCCCGAGCCGTCAGCGCTTCCGCGAGCAAGCGGGTCGCCACGGGGCCAAGCCGATTCGCGGACAGGTCGAGCCGGGTTAGCCGCGTGGTTGAACTCGATTCACAAAGGGCTCGTACGCCCGGCACCCCAGGAAGCGTTCGCGTCAGATTCAGTTCACGCACCACTCGGAACGCGCCACTCCCGGCCAGCGTCTGCACTCCTTCGACTCCCAGTTGCGGGTTGTCGGAGAGATCGAAGTGTTCCAACTCCTGTACCACGGGCAACGCAAAGAGATGCCCCGCGTCTTCACGAGTCAGCCCGCTGTTCTTCAGGGATAGATGGCGCAGTCGATTGGGCTCCGCAACCGCGGCGAGCGAATCGACGACCAAGGCGGAGGGAATCCGATTCGCCTGCAGATCGAGCCGCGTTAACCGCGCGAAGAGCGGAGCGTGAGCCAGCGCTTCGAGCCCCACCGCGGTGATGCCATCGAACTCAAATGCCAACTCCGTGAGGTTCTGCGTTTGCGGGCAGTTGGTGAACGGGATCAATTCAATCTGTGCCAGGGAGGTTTGCGTGAACTCGATTCGGCGGATGTAACGCAGCCCCGGCCAGGTCAGGAATTGTTTCAGGTTTGCCCGCCGGCGAGGCCCCACCGACAGTGCTTGAATCGGTGCGGCTTCGAAGAGTGCTGCCCCGTCGCCACCAAACGCGGCCTCGGAGACCACAGCCGCCTTCCACGGAAAGCCACGGCGGAATTCAAAACTCGTCCAGCTATAACCGGCCGGCAGTTGCGGAAGCGTGTGAGCCATTGCGTGGCCCGTGAACAAGTCGGGGTCGGCTCGTCGGACCGCGACCGCATCAGGATCTTCCGGTGGAAGCGCCGCCAGGGCAATCTGCGTGCGGATGAAGTGTGCACGCCGGTGATCGCCGACTTCATCCATGAGATCAGCAAAGGCCAGTCGCGGCGTATCTTCGTCGGGATGGGCACAGATGGCGCGATACAAGGCGTCGTGCGGGCTGGTCATCCAATCCTTCTGCTGGGCGCGGTGCGGGCGAAACTCCTTTGCAGTTTATGCCAGCGAATTTGCCCGCGCCTATGCCAGTGGTTTCCCGATCGCCGCGATTACACCACCGTTAGCGCCCACCGAGGTACTCATCGCGGTCGCGGATTCCTTGCGGTGAAACCTTGTCGCCGGGTTTGTCGGCACCCAGTTCGAAGGTCACACCCAGGAGCGATTTCCCGAGTCGAGCGCCGAGTGTCAGTGGCGTGTCGCCCCAGTGAGAACCAATGGCCGTGATGTCGAAGCGATCGAAAGTCTTCTTCTTGGGTATGTACCGCAAGCTCCCCAGTAAGCGGACTTCATAGCCCCGGTCGGCCCGGTCGATGTCGCCATCGGTTGCCAGAATCGCTTCCCCTTCGAGCTTCAACTCGATGGCCTCGGGCGTGGCCGCGGTCACGGTGAGCGTGAAGCGCTTCGCACGAATCTGCTCCCGGGTCCAGTGATGGGGTTCGCCCCGGGTGTTGTCCACGAGGTGATAGCGAATCATGCGCTCGACGATCTTGGGCGGCACGGGGAACTTGGCCCCGACCTCGGCCTTCACGGGCACGAGCGATTGCACCTCGTCCGCCGTCAGCCACATGTGATCGCGAGCCGCTTTGTCGCCGCCAGTCTTGGCGCAGGTGCCTTTGCAATACCCATCGTCCTTGTAGTCCACAATGCGCGTGTAGACCTTGAGGATCAGCCCATCTGTCGGCGGCGTCCGCGAGTAGGTTGGATCGAGGCGGCCATGCTCTTCAATAGTGATTCCGCCAGGCTTGCGCTGGGCCGCGGGGAGTTTGTCGAACTTGAACAGTGCTTCCTCGAAGACCTGCTTCATCACGCGAGCATCTTGCCCGGCATTCTTGTAACCGAGCGGGGTGCCATCGGCGGCGAAACAATAGATCCCTTGCAGGGTTCCACCGTTGTTCGGCTTGCCCGATGCAACGGCGACACCGCGAAAGAACTCGCCTTCCTTGTCCTTGCGGCGGCGCTGATACCAGTCGTCGATGGCGACGGGAATGAACTCTTCTTGGGCCATCTTGATGATCGCGGGATCGGCGAAGGCGGACACACGGCCCACCACGACGTTGTTTCACCCACAGCCGAGCGGGTGCCCGTCCATCTCCCAAAGCAGAATTGGCTTCCCGGCGGCAGCCGCTTTCACGCGCGCTTCCCAGAGGTTCGTTTCCCACGGGATCGTCTCGAATGGATCTTCACCCGGGAGTGGGCGAATGATCTTGCGGAGGCGAGCCACATCGTCGGGGCTCAGCGGTGTCGAAGCGGTAGTTTTCGGAAGCATCAACCCTGCAGCAACGATGCCGCCGAGAAGTACCCCCAACACAACGGTGCGCATGATCGCAACTCCTCTGAAGTCTGATGTGTGTAGTTTACCACACACCAGAGCACCCGCCCATCGGGCTGTCGCTCTCCGATACGGAAATACGTTTGGAGCTCGTAGCGGCTCAAGTGGTAGCCGCGATATCGAATAACGTTCGAGCTTGTATCAGAGCAGCAACCGCCGTACACTTTACAGCCAGAACGATGCAAATTGCCACCAGTTGCTCTTCTCTCTCCCAACCTGGAGGCTCTCCGCATGCCCCGCCTACAGGCATTATTGGAGTGCATTGGGCAGGCTTTGTGCGAAAAAGGGCGCAAGGCGCTTCAAGGTCAATGGTCTTTCGCCGATGTCCTGCCCGAGATTGCCCGCACCGCGTTCGATTACGCACACCGGAAGCTTCCCGGTGAAGACCTCCGGCTTGCCCTGGCCGATTGCGCTGCCGTCGAACGCACCGAGTATGAACGACGCATTGGCGAACTGATCTCCGAGTTAGCCAGTAGCCACGCCGTACCCAAACTTGAACTGGCGAACTATCTGCGCGGCCTACCGCCGACGGTGCAGCAGGTGTTGCGGCGTCCGTCCGATCCCACGGGGCAGTCCACGCCCGACAAACTGTTGCTGTACAAGCCGGAAGAGTTCGCCGCTTACTTGCCGCCACGGATTCCGCGCTTTCGCCCCGGTGACCAACCGCCAGGGCTCGACGGCTGGCGGCTCTGCGAGCTGCGCGGTATCGGCCTCTGCTCGGAAGTCTGGAAGGCGGAAGACCCGGCCCAGGGAACCCATTCCCCGGCGGCGCTGAAGTTCATCACGGAGCCGGAATCGCAGCAACGGGTGAAGGACAATACCTCACTCTTCACGCAGGTGTTCGAACTCAATTCCCTTGCGGGTGTGTTACCGTTGCGGTCGGTGTATCTCGAAAGCGATCCGCCGTGCCTCGAAGCGCCCTTCGTGGCGGGCTACGATCTCGCGGGCCTGCTGTTCGACTGGAAATGGCGCTACGAGCAGGCCAAGCCGGAAGCGGCGCTGAAGCTCATCCGCCGGCTAGCGACCATTCTCGCCGAGGCGCACAAGCGCGGGGTGGTACACCGCGATTTGAAGCCAACCAACGTATTGTTGCACCCCACGGAAGGTGGCAAGTTCACACTCTGGATCGCCGATTTCGGATGGGGGCAGATCGAGAGTGCGCGTGGGTTGGAACTGGCCCGCACCGGCGCACGCGGGGAGCAGCAACGCCTGGCCAATCGCGGTTCGGCGACCGCGCTGTATTCCTCACCGCAGCAGGCGAAGAAAGACCCACCGGCACCCACCGACGATATCCATGCTCTGGGCGTGATCTGGTATCAGTTGCTCCGCCGCGATGCGACTGCGGCCGCACCCGTGGGTAATGAGTGGGCCGAGGAACTCCGCCCAGCGGGCTTCACCGATTCG
>JBGTAO010000497.1:0-2113 GCA_041749835.1 Gemmata sp.
CGGATGACGGATGATTTGCAATCGGAGCACGAAGCTGGGCCGCACCTGGCTTTTGGTTCAGATCATCAAGACTCTTCACCCTCTTCACTTTCTCACGACTGGAGTCGTGAAATGGCCAATCTACTGCCTCAGATCCAATCTCCCGCAGACTTGCAGCAACTCTCGGATGAGCAGTTGCAGCACTTGACTCAAGAGATCCGCGATGAGCTGGTCCGGGTGCTCACCACCCGCCCCGCGCACTTCGCCTCCAACCTCGGCGTAGTGGAACTTTGCCTGGCATTGCACCTGACCTACGACTTCTCGCGCGACCGCCTGATCTGGGACACCGGGCATCAGGTCTACCCGCACAAGCTGATCACGGGGCGGTACGACCGCTTCCACACGATTCGCACCAAGGGCGGCTTGATGGGCTTCCCGCATCCGGGTGAATCGGTCTACGACCTGTTTATGACCGGCCACGCGGGGTGCAGCGTCTCCACCGTTTCGGGCATGAAAGCCGCCGACGATCTGCTTGGCGAATCCGATCGTAAGTCGGTAGCTGTGATCGGCGATGGTGCGCTCCCCAGCGGTATCGTGTTCGAGGCGTTCAACAACATCGGCGGGATGGGGCAAGATTGCCTGGTGATCCTGAACGATAACCAGATGAGCATTTGTCCCCGTACCGGGGGGCTCGCGCAATACCTCGATCAGTGCCGAATGACCGGGATCTACCAGGGTGGGAAGCGGCGGCTGAACCAGTTGCTCAACACCATTCCCGTGATCGGCAGCATGGCGCAATCCGCGCTGGAGCAGTTCCGCGATGGCCTCAAGGCCTTCTTCAAGGATGGTATGCTGTTCGAGGAACTCGGCTTCCGTTACTTCGGCCCGGTGGATGGCCACGATCTTCCTGGCCTGCGCAAGATCCTACGCGATCTGAAGAACCAGAAGGGTCCGCTGCTGCTGCACGTCTTCACCAACAAAGGCCATGGTGTGGCCCAGGCGGCAGAAGACCCCGTGACGTATCACACACCACCCGTGTTCGAAGTGGTGGGGCCAGACCGCACCGTCGTTTCGTTCAAGAAGAGCGGCGGTCGAGGGTACACCGATGCCATGAGTCTGGCGCTCCATCAGGCGATGCAGGACGATCCCAAGGTGGCCGTACTGACCGCTGCGATGTGCCAGGGGAATAAGCTGGAGAAGGTCCGCGAAGACTTCCCGGCGCGGTTCTTCGATGTGGGCATTTGCGAGAGCCACGCGGTCGCATTTGCTGCGGGTATGGCAAAGGCCGGCATGAAACCAGTGGTCGATATCTACAGCACATTCCTGCAGCGGAGCTTCGATCAGATCTTCCAGGAAGTCTGCCTGCAGAACCTGCCAGTGATCTTTGCCCTGGACCGTGCGGGCTTGGCCGGGCCGGATGGCCCGACGCACCACGGTGTCTTCGATATCCCCTACATGCGGCTCTTCCCCAACATGGTCAGCATGGCACCGGGTGATGAAGCCGATGTCACACCGATGCTGCACTTCGCATTGGGGCACACCGGCCCGATCTCCGTGCGATACCCCAAGGCGAACCTGGAGAGCGTGGAGCGAACGCAACCCACCCCACCGATCGAACTCGGCAAAGCGGAGGTGATTTCCTGGGGCGAAGACGGTTGCTTCGTGGCGTTCGGGAGTCTGCTTTCCAACTGTGTTGCCGCGGCCAAGAAACTCCAGGCGGAGGGGCTGAATGTCGGTGTCATCAACGCTCGCTTCGTGAAGCCGTTGGATCGCGAAACGATTCTCAAGGCCGTCGAAACGCTGCCGTTGGTCGTGACTGTCGAAGAGGGCACGATCGAAGGTGGGTTTGGCTCGGCCGTGCTCGAAGCGGCCAATGCCGCCGGCATCGACGCTCGCCATGTGGTACGGTGCGGCATTCCTGACAAGTTTGTCGAACACGCCGACCGTAGTGAACTCCTCGCGGACTGCGGTCTGAGTGTCGAGAAACTCGTCGAAACCGTTCGGAGCTACCGCAATAGCGAAGTGCTGAAGTAACACCCCCTGCAGATCACGCTGGGCACGAGCGACGGGTGAATAACGGAGAGCGGCAGCCAATTCGGTTTGCCGCTCTCATCGTGAAATCATCACCCATATG
>JBGTAO010000498.1:0-4993 GCA_041749835.1 Gemmata sp.
TGCCCGCGCTGGAAGAACCCTTTGCCCGCAAATACCCACCGACAGATGATGGGCCGCGTGTGTCCGTCGAAGGAATCGAAACGCACGATGGCCGGCGCGTCGTGCTCTTTACCACAGTCCCGCTCACGCTCCGTGAGGCCAATGCACTTTTACAGGCCGAGGGGCATCGCGGCGTGATGCGGCTCGACGAGGTCCGCCCGATCGAGAAGCTCCCTGTATTGGGAACTGGCAAGACCGACTACAAGGTGCTCCGGGCACTGATCGAGCAACCCGTTGCCGCCACAAGCCCGGCGTGATCGCCGCGAATTTGCACCCTGGAGGTTACTCGCCTTCACTTGGTCTTGCCACATTTGCACGGAACGTATTACTCTCTCGCGGTTGTTCGATTGCCCGGGTACGCTCCGGGCTCGGCATCGCGCCAGGGAGGGCTTTGCA
Source organism: Gemmata sp. (assembly GCA_041749835.1). Lineage (GTDB taxonomy): Bacteria > Planctomycetota > Planctomycetia > Gemmatales > Gemmataceae > Gemmata. The sequence continues at coordinate 436 of JBGTAO010000498.1, forward strand.
TGATTCGCTGGAATAGTTTGAGCGCCGCAGTTGTTGTTGTCATCGGTGCTGCATTCGTGACCGGTTCCACGGTGCCGCCCAAACCGGATGTCATTCCGGCACGATTCGAAGCGAAGGGCGTCACGCTGTTAGGCCAGAAGACTGGCTATTTCAACATGGCCAAGGTGATGCGGGAATACAAACGCGCCATCAATGGTGTGGCCGGGCTGCATCAGCGCCGCGACAGTATGACCAAGAACCTCGTTGGCATGCGGGCCATGTACCTCGATCTCCAGAATGCCACCAAGGCGGCAGCCGGCAAACCGTTACTGGTTGTCGAACAAGAACAGATGATGAGCGGGATGATCATGCTGGCTCGCCAAATCGAAGATTCCGACCGCGACATCAACCGTTTACTCAACACTAGCGCCACGGAGATCATCACGGGGTTGTACGACGACATTGAGAAAACAGTAGCGGAGATGGCCCGCGAGCATTCGCTGGTTGCCGTGCTCACGTATCCCGATGCGACATCACCGCAAGAAGCCCAAAACCCCATGATCAAAGAATTGAAGCTGAAGCCGCCCGCGCTCCATCCGTTTTACCTCGATCCGTCCGTCGATTACACTAACGAGCTGATCCAACGACTCAATCGCAACATCGCGGCCAATTCTGGCGACAATTGAGCCGCCACGGAGGCCGCAGAAGGCCACTCCCATGACACGCCGCGAACTGCTCCGTCTGTCGGTACTCGGTCTCTGGCCCGGGGGCTTCCACCCCGGGCTCGCCTCGGCTTTCGCAACTTCACGCCCGCCGCTCGCCGAGCAAACCCCTGATGAGATCATTCACGCCTACCTCGCCACGGAGGTCAAGCGTCTGTCGGGGCAGTTCCTTGCAGGCGCGAAGACCGCAGCGGAATGGAATACCTCACGCCCACGGCTCAAGCGTGAATTCCTGGAGATGCTGGGGCTCGACCCGCTTCCGGAGAAGTCGCCGCTGCAGGCCACGGTTACCGGCTCGATCGAACGCAGCGGTGTCCGCATCGAGAAAGTCCACTTCCAGAGCAAGCCCGGGCTCTACGTCACCGCGAACTTGTACTTACCCAAACCCACGAGCCGACCCGCGAAGAAGTACCCCGCGATTCTGTATGTGTGCGGGCACTCGGGCAAAGGTCGTGATGGCAACAAGACCGCGTACCAGGATCACGGCCTCTGGTTCGCGTCCAACGGCTATGCTTGCCTGATGGTGGACACGCTGCAACTCGGCGAACTCGCAGGCATTCATCATGGCACCTATGGAATCCGGGAGACGAAGCCGGTTCAAACGCGGTTCTGGTGGCACTCGCGCGGCTACACCCCGGCTGGGGTGGAGTGCTGGAACGGCATTCGCGGCATCGATTACCTCGTGTCGCGGCCCGAGGTGGATACCGAGAAGATCGGCGTCACGGGCATCTCGGGCGGTGGAGCCTCCACATGTTGGATCGCCGCGGCCGACGAGCGAGTGAAGGTGGCCGTGCCCGTGAGCGGGATGAGCGACCTGCAGTGCTACGTCACCGATACCATCGTCAACGGCCACTGCGATTGCATGTTCGTCCACAACACGTACCAATGGGAATGGACCACCCTTCTCGCACTCGTCGCGCCCCGGCCGCTACTCTTCGCCAACAGCGACAACGACCCGATCTTCCCGATGAGTGGCAACCGCCGCATCGCCGAACGGATGCGCCGGTGCTACGCCATGCTTGGCGCAAAGGATCACTTCGACGATTACGTCTCCGCGGGTGGTCACGCCTACCGGCCCGACTTGCGCCTGGCGATCTTCGGGTTCTTCCAAAAGCATCTCGCCGGCTCGAACGCCAAGATCACGGACGCCGACTTCCCCACAATTGCGGGCCACGATCTCCGCGTCTTCCCTGAAGACAAGGACTTGCCCCGGGATGCCGTCAACGCTCAGGCCGACGAAACGTTCGTACCATTGGCCAAGGTGACGGTACCCGCTTTGCAACGGGCGTTCTCGCCGTGGAAAGCGGGGTTGCTGAAGCAACTCCGCGAGAAGTGCTTCCGCGCCATTCCGCAACCCGTCCCATCCGTGAAGATGGTTTGGGCCGAGGAACCGGGCAAAGTGGTGTCTGGCACCAGCGAGGGGAACCTGACCGTCCGCGGCATCACCCTTGCGGTTTCGACTCCGGCAAACGGGACCACGCTGCTGGTGCTGAACCCGCAAGAAGACCCCGTTGCCGCGACGAAACCAATGTGGAACCGGATTGGCAACGATCGATTGGTTGTGGGGCTCCATCTCCGAGGTACGGGTTCGCAAGCCTGGAACCGCAAAAGCCCACCGAACACCGTCGAGCGTTCGCTGGTGCTGTTGGGCCAGACGGCGGACTCGGGGCGCGTCCGCGATCTGGCCGCGATTCTGGCCGCGATTCTGGCCGGCCAAACCGAGAAAGTGCGACTCGCGGGCAACGGCCCAGCAGGTGTTCTGGCCGCGTATGCTGCTCTCCTGGTGCCCGAGAAGGTTCATGAAGTCGTGATTGCTGACCCGCCGCTGTCGCACCGCGACGGGCCACACTTTCTGAACGTGCTACGTGTGCTGGACATCCCCGAGGCGCTCGGGCTCCTCGCCCCAAACGTGACACTGCGACTCATGGGGAAGACCGCGAAGGACAAGGCGTTCGATCGCACGGCAGAGATCTACACGCTAGCCGGCGCGGCCGACCAGTTCCACCGGGAATGACCGGGGAAGCAGTCGAGCCGACCGCCATTCCCGGGAAAGCACGTCAGCGTTCTGCGTTTCGAATCGCCTCGGGTCGCCCCGAAGCGATCCGCATTTGGTCACTCCGTCGCTGGCGGGCGGCCCCAGTTGGTTCTAAACATGTAGCGAAAAAACGATGACAATTACTTGACTCACTCCCCCCCATATCGTTAGACTCTACAAACAGGTGTCGCTCACGATCCGCATTCTCAAAGGGTATCAGCGATGATTAAGTCGCTTCATTTCGTGTTAAGCATTGCTGTGCTTGGGTTGCTTGTTGAAACGAAAACCGTCGATGCGTAGGTCGTCACGATCACGAAAACGGGATACGTCGCAGGCCCTCCGCCCAAAGCCAACCCCGAGGGGACATGGAGCGTCCCGGCGGGCGGTGGGAACTGGAAGGTTCAGTTTGACTACGGTACTGTTAGCGCAGGACAATTCACGAAGAACGATACCATTGGATCTGGCGGTGATTTCCCGTTTGTTCCCGTTGCGGAAGGGGGCAACGGGACGTGGCCAGCCGGAGGCTTGGAACAACTAAAGAACCCACTGCCTGCTGCTAGTCATGTTCGGGCCAGGCTTTTTAAGAAGGATTCGAATGATGTGTGGCAGCAACAAGGTTCAGCAGCATACGTGCCACTTGCGGGGGCTGGGAATGACTAGTGAGGTACGACACCCAATCACATGTTTCGGTGGTTCAACTCATGGAAACCAGGAGTGATGTGATGCACAAGCGAGAAGGATTCTCTCTGCTGGAATTGTTGGTGGTAGTCGCGATTCTAGCACTGCTGATCGGGTTATTGTTGCCTGCGGTGCAGAAGGTGCGGGAAGCGGCCGTTCGGATGCAATCGGCGAACAATCTCAAGCAACTGGCTCTGGCATTGCACCAGCAAAGTGTGAATGAGGATGGTTATATCAGTGGGTATGTGAAGGCGAATCCTGCAACGGTTTGGGAGGAGATGGAGATCTCGAAGCGAGCCCGGCAGGGGAACCCGCACCGATATACCGCATTGCTATTGGATGGGGCATCTGATCCAAACGATGAATACGAGGGCTTGCGTCGCTACTTTGTCTGCCCTGCCGATCCCTCGAACCTGGAAACTCCCAAAGTGCGGCGGCGGAATCCTGATGGGACTCAGACGTTGGTGTATGGCTTTGGAGGACCAACGAGCTATGCCTTTAACATGGTGGCGTTCACCGGCCCACCCAGGTTCCCCGGTTCAATTCGTGATGGCACATCCAATACCATTGCGTTTTCACTGCGCTATTACGAGCGCTATTTTATCTCAGTACCACCGTCATCAGACGGTACCTATGCTCGATCGTGGTTGAGCTACGCCTATGGGAGCTCAGCGTTCCCGTCCGCGTTTCCACCTCATCCATTGGATGACAGAAACGAGCGACGGCCGTCGTTTGCGGACGCCGGTTGGGGCGACGTGATTCCCGTCACAACCGGGAATCCACCGGTGACGCAGCCATCGGTGCCCGGAGTCACGTTCCAGGTTCAACCGCAGCCACGTTTCGCCGATGCCTATCAGCTCCAAACGCCTTTCTCGGCGGGGTTGCCGGTGGCGATGTTCGATGGGAGTGTGCGGCTCTTCCGGCCGGGCGTCGCTCCGGAAGTGTTTTGGGCCACCGTGACACCCGCCGCAGGGGAAATCGGAACCAGCGACTGAGGCCGGCAACAGGGTCTTTCAAAGTAGCTGAAGGACGACACGGGTTACGAGTTTGACCGCTTCTTGTGGTACGGCAGCGAGTCGGCGGAACGCCGCAGCGATGTTGGTCTCGCCGCTGTTCCGCAAGATCGTCAAGGTCGCGTTTCGCA
>JBGTAO010000499.1:0-3127 GCA_041749835.1 Gemmata sp.
GAGCGACCAGTTCAATTGCTTCACGAGTAGCACGCACAGTAGGTTCAACAGCGCCAGCGGGATCATGACCTTCCAGGCGAGGTTCATCAATTGATCGAATCGGAAGCGCGGGATTGTCCAGCGGACCAACTGGGCGAAGATGCAGAGCGCGACCATCTTTCCGCAAAGGATCAGCAGCTTGACCACCGCCGCCACGATCGGATTCGTGAACGCCGATTCCAGACCGAACAGACTCCAGCCGCCCAGGAACACCGCCGCGATGATGAAACTACTCGTGACCAGGTGTATGTACTCGGAGAGCAGCATGAGCCCTAGCTTCAAAGAGCTGTACTCGGTGTGATAGCCGCCCACGAGCTCTTGCTCGGCTTCCGGAAGGTCGAAGGGCAGCCGGTTATCTTCGGCATACAAGCTCACCATGAAGAGGAGCAACGCCAGCGGTTGGAACAGAACCAGCCAGTAAGGGCCGTTCGCAGTTTGCCACGCGATGATCTTCTCCGGATTCAGTGAACCCACCAGGAGAAAAACCCCAAGCACCGAAAGCCCGAGCGGGATCTCGTAGCTGATGATCTGGGCACTTGCGCGAAGGCACCCGAGCAGCGAGTATTTGTTGTTCGCACTCCATCCGGCCAGGATGACGCCGTACACCGCCAGCGAGCCCATCGCGAAGAGATAGAGCACACCGATATCGAGCCCGGGGTTCAGCACGAAGTTGAACGATTCCTGGTACTCGCGTTGCTGCCGTTCGAACTGGGCCACGGCGGTTTCGCCACCGGTGGAAGCGGTCATGGGGACCGGGTTCGGTGCAGGTGTAGTCGCTCCGAAGGGGACAATCGCCAGAGCCATGAGTGCGGTGCCCACCGCCACTGCCGGTGCGAGAATGTAGAAGATCCGATCGACATGGTTGGGGATCACTTCTTCCTTGAGGAAGAACTTACCGCCATCGGCCATGGGTTGCAGCAAGCCCGCTGGCCCCACACGATTTGGCCCCACGCGGTCCTGCATCCATGCCGAAAGCTTGCGCTCGGAGAGTGTCAGGTACGCGCACAAGCCCAGCACGCCCGCGATCAGGGCGACGATGACAATCGCAGTGTTGGTGATGTCGAACGTCGGCATTCGGCTCGATACCGTTAGGGGCTGCGACTCGGGCGTCGCGTTGGGGTCAGACGGTGGTCAGTTCAAAGCGCACGCCGTTGGTTGGTAACTGCTTCTCGGCCAGGCTGGCAAATTGGGGCATCGTTCGCGCCAACTCGGCGCGGATTGTGGCCGCCTGCACCAGTCCCTTGCGGCCCAGTAGGTCGAAGGCCAACTGGAGTTCCGTTCGGATCTCTAGCGGTGGTCGAACTGAGCGCGGGAAGGTTTGGGCCAACCCCGCGTGATTCAGGAATGTCCCATCCTTCTCAAAGGAACTGGTTGCCGGAAGCACGAACGTGGCGCTATCGGTAAGCGGGCCGCGGAAGAGATCTTGGACCACCAACAAGCCCGGAGTCTTCCCCAGCGAGAGCCCAGCCATCAAATGCTCGTGGTTCGAGTAGCCCCCCGCAAACCAAAGAGCCGAGATCTTACTTTCCGTGGCAGTGGCGTAGGTGAGGACCTCGCCCTGGAAGTGCCGGAGTACCGCCTCGACACCCCGGCGATTGGGGCACTTCTCGGCACGAATCACAAACTTGGTCGGCTCGATGGCGTTGCCGCGAACATCCTTCGGATAGCGATCATCGGTCCCGATAGTGGGCACCGGCCCCCGCACCAGGCGAACATCCGGTGATAGCCCCTTGAAATAGGTGGCCAGCAGGAACGCTTCTTCGATCGTGAGAAACGGCGAGAACACCGCAACGACTTCGCTCGGGTTGGCCTTGACGGCGTCGCTGAAGGCATCGCGCAGTTGGGGGGTAATCGTGGTCCACAGGGCTGGCTTCAGAGTCCCCTCGGTCCGCATCTGTGGGCGCAGGATTCGCTCGGCGGAGTTCGTAAAGTGGTAACCGTACCGCCCTTCATCGCAGATGAAATGCCCCTGGGCTTCCGGGTTGGCACGGGCACGCAGGCGGTAGACGATCTCCTTGTTGGAATCGACCGAGATGCTACAGCCGGTGCTGCATCCCGAGCACACACCATCAGTCGATTTGAGATACCAGACCCGCTGCTTGTAAAGGAAGTCCTTGCTGCCCAGCGCACCAACGGGGCAGAGATCGACCACGTTTCCGGCCAGTTTGTTCTCGAGTGGGCGACCCGGAAAGATATCGATTTCCTCGTGGTGGCCGCGGCCCACGACCTGGAGTTCGCCCGTGCCGCTGATCTCGCGGGTGAAGCGCACACAACGGGTACACATGATGCAGCGATCGGTGAACAGCGTGATCTTGCTGGAGAGGTGTGGCTTGTTCGGTGGAGTGTTCTTCACATCCACGAGCCGCGACTCCGAGCGACCGTACTTGTAGGAGAAATCCTGGAGCTTACACTCGCCGGCTTTGTCGCAGACGGGGCAATCGAGCGGGTGGTTGAGCAGCAACCCTTCGAGCGTATCGGCCTGCGATTTCTTGGCCCGTTCTCCCGGTTCGCCCCCCTTGACGTAGCCAGGATCGTAGGGCAGTTGGGGAAGCGAAGGATCGCGCTTGGCGTATTCGCCGGTGACAATGACCGTGCCATCCTTGACCGGGGTCTGACAGCCCGGAACGACCTTGGGCTGCATGAGGAGCTTGCCCTCTTTGAGGTCGCCCAACTCGACCAAACACATGCGACAACTGGCAACAACCGAGAGCGCCTCGTGCCAGCAGTAATGCGGAACGAAGACCCCGGCTAGCTCGGCTGCCTGAATGCAGTTGAGCTTGGCGGAACCGATCTCGACTGGCTGATCGTTCACGTAAACAGTAGGCATGCGAGCAGCACCCTGGGGTCAGCGTTGCAACCGTCTTGGTCCCGAACCGTCCTGTACGGCGGAATCCGACAACCGTGGCCCTCTCAAGGGCCGGGCGGAGTCGCCTTCTTCGCGCCTTCAAACTGCTGTTGCGTCAGCGTCTGCGTAGTTCCGTCGGCTCGCAACACGGCCACGGAATCCGTGGCGATTGTATTCCATCCCACCACGATTTCTGCGGGTGGCCCGTCCTGGCACAGAGCGCCCATTCCCGCTCCCCAGGTG
>JBGTAO010000500.1:0-7483 GCA_041749835.1 Gemmata sp.
CAGTGGGATGCGTTGGGGTGAAACGGGCGCGGATGCGGTTTGCCACCTCCGCGCCTTGTTCCGCAGCGAGAAATGCCAGTGGGACGCCTACTGGGGCACCCTTGCCGCCTGATTCCCACCGACACTAAAGACGCTCACCCCGGCTGGAAACGCAAAACCGGCCCGGGTTACCCCGAGCCGGCCGCGTGAATCAGTTGGACAGTCTGATTCTTGGGTTGTCAGTAATCAGTTGCAGCAGCCAGCGGTCGCACCAGCCACGGCCGGAGCGGCACAGCCACAGTCGCTCTTCTTGTGGCCACCACCAAAGCGGCTGAACAGACCACCACCGCAGTGCTTGGAGCTGGTGCTCACTGTGGCACACGGGTCGCAGCAGTCGTCACCTTTGCTGCGGCCACCACAAAGGCCACCCATACGGGCCTTGAGGCGATCGAGCAGACCAGCACGGTCGTTGCAGCAGCTTGTGCTGGTGGCACAAGGATCGCAAGCGGCTGGTGCACAAGGATCGCAAGCAGCCGGAGCCGGCACCCACACCTGGACGTCCTTCGTCACCGTGGTCGGAACCATCTTGCAAACCTTCACGGTCTGCTGAACCGGCACGCACACGGTCACGCACTTGGTGGCCTGGTAAGGAACGCACTTCTGGGTCATCACGGTGCAGGTGACGTTTTCGCAGGTCGGCACGCAGCGGGTGCGTGTCACTGGGCAGGTCACTTGCTTGGTGACGCACTCGTAAGCGGTCACAGTCTTCTGAACCGAGACACACTCGTAAGCGGTCACAGTCTTCTGAACCGAGACACACTCTTGAACGCAGACCGTCTTCTGGACCGGGACGCACTCGTAGCTGCACACCGTCTTGGTCACCGGGACGCACTCGTAGCTGCACACCGTCTTGGTCACCGGGACGCACTCGGTGATCTTCTTGCACACGGTCACCGGCTCACACACCGTTTCGCAGTGCTTTTCGGTCACGCACTTAGTTTCGATGCGGGGGCAGGCAGAGTAGCATGGATCGTGCCAGGCCTTGATCTTGTCCATCAAGCTCGGGCCCTTCTCCACGGTCTTGGCGACGCTCACCTTGTGGGTGACCGTACGGGACCGCATTTCCGTGACCATCACGCTTCGGGTTTGCGCTTCGTTGACGGTCACTTGCTTCTGAACGGGAACCCGTTGCATCACGGTCACTTGCTTCTGAACGGGAACCCGTTCCTGCACCGTGATCGTCTTCTGCACGGGGACTCGTTCTTGCACGGTGATCGTCCTCTGAACCGGAACCTTCTCCATCACGGTAACCGTCTTCTGGACGGGCACTCGCTCGGTGACGTTACGGGTTTCGTTGACGGTCTCGGTGACCATCTTGTTGACGGTCACTTGCTTGGTCACCGTCTCCGGGACGCTTTCCATCCGGTAGGCGGTGTAAGCCTGCTGCTGCTGTTGCTGTTGCTGCTGCATGACCGTGACAGTCTGATCGACCATCGTCTGGACATACTCGGTCACGGTGACCTTCTGCGTCACGTAGGAGCCAGCGGCGCTGGTGCTACCAGCCGCGCCACCAGCACCGCCGCTACCACCAAGGATGCCGCTGCTACTGCCTCCGGCACACGGGTCGCAGGCATCCCCGCCCCGCTTGCCAAAGAGTTTGCCGCCGAACGCGTGGGCGTCGCCGGCCACTAACCCGATCAAACCGGCACACACACCGGTCATCAACCACGTCTTCATCCGTCGTACGTTCATTGGGTGACCCCCCACTAGTTCCGGGCTCCCGCACCCCGCCTTCTACCGTAGCGACCATCCGTACGTCGCTCACAACAGCAGCAGGCCCCGTGGTGCTTACCTAAGTTATGACCGCGCCGTTGCCGGTTGGGAAATCATCAGGGGGCCGGTATAGCGCGAAATGTGGTCAATCGGGGACATGATCTGCGGGATAGCCGCAACCGCGCGATCGTGCGGGTCGCTCAACGAGTACGGCCGCGCTGTGTTATGGCGGTTGGATGCCGAACCCGAGCACTGCCTTCGCGCAATGATTGACGTATTCGTGGCGACCAGTACCTGAAGTCGGCCGGTGGAAGCCAGGCCCGAGTTGCGCTTCCGGCGAACGTGTGGCAGCGAATTGGCGAGTCTGGGACGCTATTCCGCGACACCGTGATAGAGCCCCAGGTAACTGTGGTAGCGGCGCGGGCTGATCTGCTGACGGGCGACGGCATTCTTCACCGCACAGCCGGCTTCGTGGGTATGCGTGCAATCCGGGAAGCCACACAGTGGCACATAGGGCCGAAAATCCAGGAAGTAACCTTCCACTTCCGCGGGCCGCACATCCCACAGTTGCAACTGCCGCACTCCGGGTGTATCCACCACCCAGCCACCCGATTCCAATTTGATCAACTGTGCGTAAGTTGTCGTGTGCCGCCCTTTATTATTCACCTCACTGACCGTTTTGACCGCAAGTCCCATCCCCGGCTGAACGGCATTGAGCAGCGACGACTTCCCCACGCCCGATTGCCCCGAGAAGACCGTGGCGCGGCCACGAAGTTGTTCGCGTAGCCGCCCAATGCCATAACCGGTCTGGGCACTGGTCAGCAAAACGGGAATGCCCAATTGGGCGTAACCACCGATCAGCGGTTGCAAGTCCACCAGGTCCGCGAGATCGGCCTTGTTCAGGCAAAGCACCGGCTTGAGCTGCCCTTGCTGAGCGACGGCGAGGTAACGATCGATCAGGTGCGGCTTGAGTTCGGGCTCCATCAGCGAGATCACGATCACAATTTGATCGACATTCGCCACAACCACGTGTTCCCGCCGTCGGCTCGCCCGTGTGAGCACACCATGCCGCGGCTCGACCCGCACAATCAGCCCTTCGGCGGATTGCGGCGACTGCGCGGGGGTTGGCGTATCGCTCTCAAGCGAATCATCCGTTTTCTCTCCAGTTTCGGCGGGCTCGATCCGACTGCCATCCGCTCCTGGGCGGAACCACACGATGTCGCCCGTGGTGACAACGCTCCGTTCATCGGTGGCGAGGCTTTTCAGCAAGCGACGGACCGCGCAGCGAAAGCTGCGGCCATCGTCGGTTTCCACGACCGATGCGAGCCCGTGCATGCGAATCACGCGACCGCGCAAACAGTCGGCCTCGGCTGCCGGCATCGAGGTTTCGTCGCTGGCATTCTGGATCACGGTGCGATACCGCGAGGCGGCACCCTTGGCGCGCACCCGCTCGGTGCTCTCGGTATCCTCGGTGCCAGCCGCGTCTTCTTCGTAGGCCCGGGTGAAGTCGTTTTCGCGCGGCGGCTTGGGCCGGTTCTTGCGGAACTCCACGCGGACCTTTTTCTTCTTCTCAGTCATGATCGTTAGTGTACTCGTTCGGGAAGGGGTTCGCAGCGCGTTGTCGCCGTGAGCGTGTCCTTGACACCTCCGTGCAATCGCCCGACACTACAACTCCACCGCCCACCTCTCCGGGAGTTGCTCATGCGTTGCACACGGTTACTGGTTCTGGTCGCTGCTGTTGGGTTTGCACCCGGTTCGCGGTCCAACGCTGCCGATGACATCTCGGCGGTTGTGGGGAAGGACACGATCGAGTTCAAGGCAGGTTCGGCAGTTGTCGCCAAATATGTGACTGATGCGAAGTATGCCAAGCCGTTCCTGTATGGCGTGACCGCGCCGGGGAACGTCCTGGTGACACGCGCCTGGCCGGTGGAGAAGGGCTTACCCGGGCAGGCCACCACGGATCACGTACACCAGAAATCGGTCTGGTTCTGCCACGGGGATGTGATTCCCGAGGGGCTCGACTTGAAGATCAAAACCACGGAGCGCAACGGCAAAGGTGTCGATTTCTGGAGCGAGAACACCGACAAGGACGGCACCAAACGGCATGGGCAGATGACTTGCGTGAAAGTTGGCAAACCTGTGATCGGCGATGGCACTGTGAGCGTGGAAACCGCCAACGAATGGCGCTCGCCTGAAGGTGTGAAGTTCCTCGACGAGACCCGGGTGATTCGCTTCCGCGAGTTCCCGCAAGGATACCTGTTCATCTTCGACATCACGCTAAAGGCCAACGATTACCCCATTCTCTTCGGCGACACCAAGGAAGGCTCGTTCGGCATCCGCACGCACGACGCACTTCGCCCGACGGAGAAGACCGGTGCCACGGTCACCACGGCGGATGGCAAGACATTCGCGCCGCCGGTGAAGGACAATCTCCCCATCTGGGGGCAACCCACCGCCTGGATCGACTACTCGGGCACGATCGACGACAAGGCGGTTGGCATCGCCGTGTTCGACGCTCCGAACAACCTGCCGGCGAGCTGGCATGTGCGGGCCTATGGCCTGAACGCCGTGAACCCGTTTGGCCGGCAACTGAGCGGGTTCCCCTCGCAGAAGGGGAAGACCGAGTTGGTGAAGATCGCCAAGGGTGGCGAGCTGAAGTTGCGCTACGGCGTCTACACGCACACGGGAGACGTGAAGGACGGGCAGGTCGCGGCGGTGTTCGAGAGCTTCAAGAAGTGACGAATGTGGCTCCGGGAAACGGGGAAACCAGGAGGCGCGGCCGCGCGAGCGGTTAGCGACCGAACAGCTCGTTGCTATCGTCGAACTCCCGGAAGATGCGATCGAATTGCCCCGCCATCTTTTGAAACACTTCGAGTAACGCCGGGTCGAAGTGGCCCGGCGAGTTCTCCGTCATCGTCAAGACGGTGGTGTTGTGCGTTAACCCGGGCTTGTAAACGCGCCGACTCCGGAGCGCGTCGTAGACATCGGCGATTGCCAGCAATCGTGAGGATAGTGGAATGCTGACACCCGAAAGCCGATCGGGGTAGCCCGTACCATCCCAACGTTCGTGATGGTGCCGGGCAATGTCGATCGCCATGTGGAGAAAGCCCGTCGCAAACGGATGCCGCCTGGCGACCTCGCGGAGCGTATCGGCACCGATGGTGGTATGCGCTTGCATGTGCAACCGCTCGGCCGGGTCCAGCAAGCCTGGCTTGTTCAGGATGTGATCGGGGAGCGCGGCCTTGCCAATGTCGTGCAGCGGTGCGGCGTCTTCGAGCGTCCGGATGAACTTGGCATCCAATAATGTGGCGAAGGCGGGAAGTGTTGCCACTTCTTCGGCCAGCACGCGGCAATACCGCTGAATGCGAATGAGGTGCGAACCGGTTTCGGCAGAGCGGTGCTCCACGAGCTTGGCCAGCGCCAACACGAGCCCATTGCGGGCACGCAGCAACTCGCTATCGCGGGCTTCCAGCGATTGTTCTAGCTCGCTATTGAGCCAGAGAAGTTGCCGGTTCAGCAAGTCCGCGCGATCCTGGGCATCCTTCAGCCGCAGCGCCGCTTTCACCCTCGCTCGCAATTGCACCATGCTGAACGGCTTGGTCAGGAAGTCGTCGGCACCGGCCAAGAGAATGCGTGAGAGTTCATCGCCGCTCGCGGCACCCGAGAAGAGCAGCACCTTCAGATGCGAGGTGAGCGGCGTTTGCCGGAGGCGGCGCAGCACTTCCTCACCACTGAAGCCGGGCAAATCGATATCCAGCAAGACAAGATCGTAAGCGTGTTTTGCGGCGAGCGTGACCGCTTCCGGCCCAGTTGCCGCTTCATCGCAGGCATAGCCTTCAGCGACCAACGCCATTCGGCACAGACGGCGGATATCTGTCTGATCATCCACAATCAGAATCCGACTGGGGGCCGCGTGGGTCGTGGGCCGCGTGGCTCCATCGATGGCGGGTTGTACTGGCGAACTCGGCAGATGCTTCAACGGTAATGGTACCGGCACCGGGTTGTGCGTACTCGATGCAGCGCGAGCGCTGGCCGACAAGTACGGACTGAGGGCACGCATGACGGCCTCGGCCGACGGATACCGTTCCTCCGGCAGGGCCGCCATCATTCGACTCAAGATCGCGTCGAGCCCCGCTGGAAGATCGGTGCGGTACGTGCGGGCAACCGGTGATCGCTCGGAATACGCGGAGAGATCTCGGAAGGGAACTTGCCCCGTGAGCGCAAAGAACAACGTGGCTCCCAGCCCGAAAATATCGGCTCGCGCATCCACCTCGTGCGCATTCTGAACCTGTTCGGGTGCCATGTAGCCAATGGTGCCCAACTGAGCGCCACTGCGCGTAATCCGCTCGGCACCGGGCAATCGGGCCAGGCCGAAATCGAGCAACTTCGCATTGCCTTCTGGCGTCACCATCACATTGCTGGGCTTGATATCGCGGTGAACGAGCCCGTGGTGATGAGCCTCGATCAGTGCGTCGGCGAGTTGATGCGCGATCTGGCACGCTAACCCGATGGAAAGCGGTTTCTCGGTGGCGAGGCGTTCCAGATCTTCGCCCGGCACCAGTTCCATCACAAAGTACGGGATCGCGGGTTGATCGGGGCCTGGCGCAGCCTCCTCGCCAGCATCCAGTGCGGCCACAATGTGCGGATGCTTCAAGCGACTGACGGCGCGGGCTTCTTGGAAGAAGCGAGCCAGGGTGCGGGCGTTCTGATCGGGAGACGGATGCAACGCCTTGATCGCAACCGGTGAGCGCAATTGCCGGTGCTCACCGCGATAAACAATCCCCATTCCGCCATTCCCAATGCGATCGAGCAGGCGGTAGTTGCCGAGCACCAATCCGTGCAGTCGCCCTGCCTGCACCCGTACGGCTTGGTATTCGGTTAGCAGGTGAGCCTTGACCAGACAATCGACCTGTGCCGCATCGTCGGCGGCCCGCGCCAGCGCGAGCCGAACTTCGGACATCAGTACCGGATTGTCCTCTTCCAGAATCAGACCCAGGTTGATCAACCGTCGCAACAACGGCGATTCGGTCACTTCCCGCGTTGCAACGCTCGGGTTCGCCAGTGAATCGGACATCAGCGTCGGGCGATAGGTAGATGTTCCCACAGTCGTCGAATTCCGTGCGCGGTAACCCCGGCCAATCCTTCGGTGATCTGAGTCGTTCGGTCCTTCCGAACTCCCCGTGCTCCGTCACGAATCCGTGGCTGATCGATGAGCGGGGAGCGAACTGGTTCCGGCAACTGCGAGCCAACAAGAGTGGTTGCCGGGCGGGCTCCGGGCTCTGTGACGATTGTAATTCAGTCCGGTTCGCCGGGCGGTGACTGCGAGGTGAAAAGTTCAAACCCGGATTGCTCTCTTCTTGCTGCTTGTGGTTGCGTTGCCACTTTTGGTACCCGGAGCGAAATGAGCAGTTCAGCCCCGGGCAAAGCGGCCTGCGCTCCGTCAGCAGAATCCGCAGGTGAGAGCAGAAATGAGCGATCCGCGCGGCCGAAATTGAGCCCAATCAGCAGTTGCGGGGTTGCTGCAATAGCTCGTTGAGCCAGGATCGATACACATCGCTGAGCGGTACATCAGGCGGGGGCGGAACCTTGTAGTCGATCGCTTCTGTGAAGCCGCCCAAGTCGTAAGCGCGATTGAAGGCCGATTGAAGATCGACCAGCGTGTCGCGGTCGTCGGGTGCCAGCGGGAGTTTGAACTTGGGCAGGCGCTTCTGCAGCGTAGCGGTGTAGATCT
>JBGTAO010000501.1:0-2967 GCA_041749835.1 Gemmata sp.
TCTTGTCAATTTTTGTCGGATTTCAGCAAAAACCGCATAACAAGCAAAGCAAAAACAATCTGCGCAAGTCGCTTTTATACCATATCTTTGCGTCGATATTGTCTAGTTTCACAACGGAATCCCTCCCTCTCCGCTAAACGCTTGTGCACTACCAAGCAACGAACCGCAAGGAGAAGCAATAACCGCTTCTCCTTGCTCGTTTTGGGTCGAAGTCTTCCCTTCCCTGCAATTACCTGCCGTCACCTGCTGCGCCGGAAAATGCGCCGCCTGTGCGCCGCTTTCTGCGCCGCCTGCGGCCCGCTCGAAGTGCTGGTCAGTGGTCTGGGCATAATGCTTCAGGCTCACCCGCGCATCGTGGCCCATCCAGAGCGCCACGACGTGGACCGGGAACTCTTCCAATAACTCCGTCTCCCGGCTCGATCGCAAGTTGTGGAAGAGCCGGGGCCAGGGTTCAAGGCCGGCTCGCTTTACCAGCTTCTCGAATGACGTGCGAAGATTGCAATTCTTCCACCCAGTCGGCCCATTGGCCTTGGCCAAGTGACCACCGCCGATGACGTGAGACTGTCCCGGCTCGGCCAACTCGAAGGCTTCCTGAAGGTGTATCCGTAACTCTGGGAAAAGGGGAATGGTTCGGGTTCCCTTGCCGTCATATCGGTCTGTCTTGGGGCTTGGTAATGTGATCCGGTTTTTTGCCCAGTCGATATGTCGCCATTCCAGGGAGAGCACTTCTGAGGGGCACCGCAAGCCACCGAAGCGGGCCAGGGCGATAATGCTCCTCCAGGTCGGGTTCGCCACGTCGAGCAACTTCTGCACCATGTCGCGGTCGATGAACCGTTGGCGAAGGCTGACGTTGGCTGTGGGGATCTTCACCCCCGAGAACGGGTTTTCCTGGATCAGCTTGTGCTTACGGGCCACATGAAGGAACGTCCGGGCGAAACTCAGCCGCTTGGCCACGGTGGCCATCGCAAGGCCTTGCGTGAGCAACCACGCTTTGAACTGGTCACAATCGCCGGTGGTGATACTCCGCAGGGGCCTGTCCTCGCCGAAGAACTCGCAGAGATTACGACAGGGTTGCTGCCATACCTCGAGGGTGGCGGGTTTCACGTCGGGGCGGTTCAAGATGTAGTTCTTCAAGAACTCACCCAGTACATCCCGCTGTGAGGCCTCGACCAATCCCACTGCCGCCAACCGGTCGCGGAGATTCGCACCGATCCCGGCCAGCCAAGCCGCCGTATCCCGTGCGATAGGTTGCCCACCCAGTTTCGCGGACAGCAAGGCTTCGACGTGCCGGCAGATACTCTCCGCGCTCTTGCGGTCGATCTTGCCCAATCGGATCGTCTTGCGGCTTTCGTCCGGCGCGACAAACAGGATGCGCCGCCGGCCATTGGGGTCGTCTACGATGGATGCCACGGTCGGGTTCCTTTCGAGTTTGGTGGATCAGTCCGGGAGGCCGTGAGGATTGTTGAACAACTGATCGCCGTCCGGGTCGGCGGGGTTGTTAAAGCCGAAGGGGAACGGGTCGGGTTCGGGTTGTGTTTTGGCCACGTCTACACTGTCTACGTCTACGAAACCCGGATTTTCAACGGGAGTTGTCAGAGTTTCGTAGACTGTAGACGGTGAAGACAGATCGAACACGCGCGATGGCCGGCCACCCTTCGCGGTGGTCTCGGCTGGTCGCCAGACCCCGCGCCCGGCCTTCACCAGTTCTTCCAGAACAGCTTCCGCAGCGCCGGGTTCCTTGAGCCAGCGACAACCCTGCTGAGTTTCACGAACCGAGACGGATCCACCCTTGCGTTCGATCCACTCGACCAACCGACGCTGATCTCGATCGGCATCCGATTCGCCCAGCATCGCGTACACGCGCCGGGTTTCGTGTTTGAACCACTTCACCAACGCGATACCTGCCTCCATACTGGCCGCGTCCAGAATGTCAGGTTTTGTCAGGTTCGGGTCGTTTGCGGCCCAGCGTACGAAGTGAACCACCAGAGCCAGTCGGGCCGCATACTCTTCTAGCTTCGACCAGGCCGCCGACAGGTCGCCCGTCAGATCGGCTTGTTCTTCGGCGTGGGCGTTGTAGTACGCGATCCAGACCGCCTTTGCCGGGGCGTCCAGCCGCACCAGCACGGGGCGTGCTTCTCGATCCTCGGCGTGCGTTGGCTCCAGTTCGTTGAGTCGCTCAAAGAGCCTGGCCAGTGCCAGTTCCAGGAACGGGTCGATATCGGCTTCGGTCCACTGCTTCGGTTTTCGTGGTGGGCACGCGAGGAGAAGCCGGGCTGCCAGACCTGATTCCCGGTGTTCATCCGCCAGGGCGCGTTGTAGGATGCCGGGTTGAATGCCGCCAGTCACGCTCACCGCTGCTTGTGGAACGTGGATCGTTCGCGGGGTACCGGTCTTCCGGTCGACGATGATCAACTCAGCATTGAACATAGACAACCAGTTCGCCGCATCCGCACTGGTCTTCCCTTTTGCGGAATAGCGGTCGAACGAGCCGATCCAGCCTGCCAACTCGTCCCGTGCCAGAAGTACACCGCGCGGGTTCGCCATGAGGATCGGGGCCAGCGCTTCCACGGTTGTGTCGGAAACGATCGAGCGGACGGCCTGGGGCAGGTCCGGCTTCGCAGGCGGGTCTTCGGTTGTGTCCTTCGATCGCTTCCAGCCCGCGTACTCCTTCTCCCAGCGAGCCAGATCGACTTCGTACTGCTTCATCTCCTCGGCATGGCGATCGAGGGCGATCCGCTGGCGATCCCGGATCGGTTTCATCACCAGCTTAAAGGCCGGTGTCTTCATGGTGCCGGACTCACCCACGATGGCAGTCCAGAGAATGGCCGGTGCATACCACCCTCGCTTGAGTTCCAGGCGCCGCGTGTTGCCAATCGCTGCACCGAGTGCGGTTAGCAAGGGCAGCGCCAGGTATGACGGGTCGCAACCCGTGGCTTTCGCTCCGGCTGCTACAAATGCACGGATCGG